>MEFT01000006.1 GCA_001725215.1 Clostridium sp. SCN 57-10 | reverse complement strand
CGGCAGCGTCACCGTCACCGCCACACCTGCGCCGTACTACAGAGTGAAATGGAGCGACGGCACGGCCGGCTCTTCCAAAACCATCGCCGCTCTTTCCGCCAAGACCGACCTCACGGTCACGGCCGAGCTTGACGTCTACACCGGCGCCGTCACCGTGCGGAAAGATGACACGGCATGGGCGGACTTTGCCGGAGCAATCACGCTATCTACCTCCAAAGAGGACGGCACGGCCGGCAAGGTCGAAGGAACGAACGCAAGCGGCATCGTATCCTTTGCAAATCTTGATCCCAGACTGACCTATTACGTCTGGGCAGACGGCGTTTACTCCGGTCAGACGCTTGTGGGCAAAGAGGCGGCGGTCAACTACTACACCGTATCGGTCACGGCCGCCGGCGTTGCCGCCATGGCCGACCAAATCGTGCTCGCGGGTAAAGACGCCTCGTTCACGGCCGTTCCGAACGGCAGCTATGACTTCATCGGCTGGTATGACGCGCAGAACACTCTGCTGTCTACCAATACCGCGTTTACGCTGGCCGGTGTTTCAAAAGCAACCTCTCTCACCGCCAAGGCAACCAACACCTTTGATGCCGTCGTCACCGTGAAGGGCGCGAGCGGCCGGGTCATTACGGTGCAAAGCGGCGAAGAATCGGCCTTGTCCTCCTTCACGGGACTTGACCGCACAAAGACCTACAAGGTGCTCGACGGCGGTGTTGACACCGGCTTTACCGTCAGCAAAACCGCGCCGAATGTGACGCTGCAATACTATACCGTCTCGCTGTCAGGCGGCGCGGGGATTGCCAGCGTCAGCGACGGCGGAACCTACCTTGCGGGAAGCAGCGTGATGATTGACGCCGTGCCGCAGGCAAACCATGTGTTCACCGGCTGGAGCGACGGCGGCAACACCGTGTCGAGCGCAAGCGCGCATACCATTCGGAATCTTACCGGGAATATCAGCCTCACCGCCACCGCTGCCGCGCAGTATAGCGGCGCCGCAATCGACATCGCCAACGGCAATATTTCGATTGAGGATGACGGCAGCACCGGAAACATTGTGATTAAGCAAGTCGGACACGCCGACCTCACCGGCATTGCCCCCAACACCAACATCACGCTGACCGGAACGGCAAATAAAAGTGATGTGGGCGTGCTCGTCACCGCCACCTGCGGCGTCTACCTGACGCTTAATAACCTTAGCATCACAAATACAACTCAAAAGAATACTTGGGTCGATACCTTCAAAATTGATTCCGCCAGCGGCACAGTGGTGCTGGATTTGAATGGCGCTAATACGCTATATACAACAGGGGGCGTAGCAGACCGCCCCGGTCTGATGAAGACCGGCAATGCGCAGCTTATCATCCAGAGCAGCAGCGGAAACGGTTCACTGGAGGCCACTGGGTTCTTTGCCCCCGGCATTAGCGGATATGTCGCTTCGAGCACCGCTGCGCCCGCCACCAACGTTACCCTCAACAGCGGAACCGTGACCTGCGCCAGCAACTACTGGCCCAGCGTTGGTCAACCAAAAGAAAACCTCTACGCCAATCTCACCGTAAACGGCGGCAACATCATCAGCAACAAAATAGTCGGTTCGTTGGTCGTCACCGGCGGCAACATTAAAACCGACAGCGCCATCTCCAACGTGAAAAACGGAAGGGGCGCTGCGGCACCCTACAAAGAATACACTTATTCAGCCGGCATGACCATCACGGACAACCACGGCGACGCCTACGGCATGACCGGCGTTACCGCCATAGACGGCAAGGTCTACACCTACCTCGACCAGGGCAACTATTACAATGTTGGCACGCCCGCACCGGTTACCGTAGACGGTGTGACCGCCACGGCAAGCGTCTCACCGAATAAGCTCATCCCGTCCGGCGACACCGTTTCCGTGACGGTCACGCTCTCCGGCACGGCGCTCAAGCAGGGCACCTATACCGTGGGGCTGACCGGTTCGATTACGGCTCCCGCGTCGGTTACGAAAACCGTTCCCGTCGGCGCGTCTCCCACGGATAGCTATACGCTGTCCTTCGCCATGCCTGCAGGCAATGTTTCCGACCTTGCCGTAACGCTCACTTTTGAGGAGGCGGGCAAACACACCGTCACCTACTCTGCGCCCGACGCGACGGGCGGCAGCGTGCCGGCAGGCGGCAGCTATTACGAAGGGCAGAACTTCAACGTGGCTGGAAATGCGGGCAGCCTCACCCGTACCGGTTACACCTTTGAGGGCTGGTCAACGGATGGCGTAAATATAGCGGGTGGCAGTTGGAGCATGCCTACGCACGACGTTAATTTCACCGCTCTGTGGACACCCAGTACCTATAACGTAACTTTCCATAACGGCGGCGGCATCGGCAATGATGTCACCCAGACCTTTACGCACGGTGTGGCAACGGTGCTGACGGCAAACGCCTTTACCCGCGAGGGCTATTCCTTTGCAGGCTGGGCAACTACTTCAGGCGGCGCGAAGATTTACGGCGACGGTGCCAGCGCCAGCATCACCGCAAACACCGATCTTTACGCGCTGTGGACGCCGAAAACCTATTCCGTAAGCTTTGATTCCAACGGGGGCATCGGCGCGATGGAAGAGCAGAGCTTCGCGCATGGAATAGCTCAGGAGCTTGCTCCCACCGTCTTTACCAAAGCGGGCTACACGTTTGCCGGGTGGAAGGATACGGTGGGCGCCGCCTATCAAAACGGCGCAAGCTATACCGCCACCAGTCCCATGACCTTCACCGCCCAGTGGACGCCCATCGGCTACGGCGTGAAGTTCTATGCCAACGGCGGCACGGGCAGCACCGGCAGCCAAGCCTTTACCTATGACGCCGCTCAAAATCTGGCGGAGAACACCTTTTCCCGCACGGGCTACACGTTCATGCGCTGGAACACAGCTGCAAACGGCGGCGGCACAAACTACGCCGACCGGCAAAGCGTGCAAAACCTCACCGCCGTGAATGGCGCATCCGTCGCCCTCTATGCCGTATGGGCAGTGAACTCCTATACCGTGGTCTTTGACGCCAACAGCGGCTCGAGCAGCATGAGCGCGCAGCCGTTTACCTACGACGCACCCGCGGCGGAGCTGACGCAAAGCAGCTTTACCCGCACGGGCTACGCATTTTCCGGATGGAACACGGCGCAAAACGGCAGCGGCACAAGCTATGCCGACAAGGCAAGTGTGAGGAACCTCACCGCTGCCCAAAACGGCGTGATCACGCTCTACGCCCAATGGACGGCAGAGGTTTACACGCTTACCCTCGACGCAAACGGCGGCGCGGGCAGCATGAATGCCAAGCAGTTTGCCTCGAACAGCACGGACACCGTCGGCGGCTGTGAGTTTACCAAGGCAGGCTACACCTTCACAGGTTGGAACACGCAGGCAAACGGCGGCGGCACGGGTTATGCCGCGAATGCCGCGCGAAACACGCTGACCGGCATTCAAAACAACGCCGTCACGCTCTACGCACAGTGGGTGGCAAACACCTACACCGTGTCCTTCCATGCAAACGGCGGCGAGGGCAGCATGGCTGACCAGTCCTTTACTTACGGTACGGCACAGAATCTGACGGGCAACACCAACACGATCACCCGTACGGGCTACATCTTCGTGGGCTGGTCGGACAGCCCGACGGCCACCGCCGCCACCTATTCGGATCAGGCAAGCGTCACAAACCTCACGTCGATCAAAGACGGCAGCGTAACCCTCTATGCCATATGGCGAAGCAACACCTATGCCGTGACCTTTAGCGCGAACGGCGGTGAGGGGCTCATGGCGGATCTGACCGTTACAAACGGCGAGAGCAAAGCACTCAGCCCCAATGACTTCACGCGCACCGGCTATCAGTTCGCCGGCTGGAACACGCGCGCCGACGGCAAGGGTGCGAGCTACACCGACGGAGCAACGGTAAGCTTTACTCCCGATGCCACCGGCACGGTAACCCTTTACGCCATGTGGACCGCGCAGGCGCGCTACAACATCAGCGGCACGGTTCGGACTGACGATGTGCCCGCGCAGGCAGTTTCCGGCGCCACCGTGATGCTGAAGAAAGGCGGCGACGTCATCGCGTCGACCGAAACCAATGCCTCCGGCGGGTACCAGATCATTAACATTCTTCCGGGAATGTATAATCTGGTCGTTGTGAAAGACGGCAAAACCGTGACCACCTTGGTTACGGTGGCGCAAGCCGATGTGATTGCAAACGTCACGCTTCCCGGCGTCAGCACGACAAACAGTGTGCTCGTCGTGGACTGCGAGGCAGGTCAGCCGGCGCCGCAGATCGTCGTCGGCGGGCTGGACGCTCTGGCAGAGACGGAAAACGCAAACATTGTCATGACTGTCATCGCCAAGGCGGAGGATAGCGCCAACGCACAGCAGACCGCCATCAAGACTGCGGCGGGCAGCGGGAAGCAGGCACAATTCTTAGACATCACCCTGAAAAAGGGCGCTTCCGATATCGGCAGCACCAACGCCACCGTGCTGGAAATCGTGCAGCCGTTCAACTTCAGCGGTAAAACCGATGTAACAGTCTGGCGCTATCACGGCGCCACTGTCGAAAAGCTTACAAAGCTGAACGTAAGACCCACCTCCTCCTTCCAGGACGGCACCTATTATGCCGACAGCCAAAGCGGAATGATTTACGTCTACGCCGCAAAATTTTCGACCTATGCCGTCGCCTATCAGACTATAATTCCCGCTTCCTGCTATTCCGTTGTGGTAGCCTCCGCAGCAAACGGCTCCGTCAAGACGGACAAGACCACAGCTACCCCGGGCGACACGGTGACCGTTACCGTCTCACCGAATACGGGATATGCGCTCAAGAGCCTGACGGTGACCGACGCGGCCGGCAAAAGCGTGGCCTCCGCCGATCGCAAAAACGGCGTATTCACCTTCGCCATGCCGGGTAGCAGCGTCACCGTTTTGGCCGTATTTGCAAAGCTCTCAGCAAATCCCTTTGTCGACGTGGCGGACAACGCGTATTACTATGACGCCGTTCTGTGGGCGCTCGAGAAGGGCATCACCACCGGCACCACTGCCACCACCTTCTCGACCGACATGATCTGCACCCGCGCGCAAACCGTGACGTTCTTGTGGAGATCGATGGGCAGCCCCGAACCGACGACCGGAACCTGTCCGTTTACCGATGTGGCGAAGGGCGCTTATTACTACAAGGCCGTTTTGTGGGCCTGTGAAAAGGGCATCACGCTCGGCACCAGCGCCACGACCTTTAGCCCGAACGCCACCGTAACGCGTGCTCAAACCGTCACCTTCCTGTGGCGCACGGCGGGCAAGCCCGCACCGATCGCGACCAACCCGTTTGGCGACGTAAAGCGTGACGCTTACTATGCAGACGCGGTTTTGTGGGCGGTTTCCGAGGGCATCACCACAGGCACGAGCTCGGCGACGTTCAGCCCCGCGGATGGCTGCACCCGCGCACAGATTGTGACCTTCCTCTATCGCTACTTGAGCGAGTAAACACTCACGACCCGTCAAAGGCGGGCGGCTATAGCCGACCGCCTTTGTTTTTTCACAATATGTTTCGCCTGCTATGTAGCGGCATTAGCAAGCAGCTAAAACAGCTTTCGCTAATTCTCTCAAGAAAACGCCTGTCCGGTCCTCTATAAGCTTCAAATACGGGCTAAAATATGCCTTTGGGACTATTTGGACAGGCAATGGGACAAAAAATAAAATAAAAGTGTTGACACCATAATCGGTTTATGTAATAATACGAACCGAGTTTCAAAGTCTGCGCAAAAAACTTACTGACCATTCTTTCCCAGAAAGAATCGAGGCCATACGGACAGCCGGGTCAACTGCCGATTGCAGCTGCGGTTGCATTATTGATTGAGTTAAAAGCTCAAATTTTATGAGTTGGTTACTTCATAACCATGTGTAATTTATTACATAACACTTGTGAAACGGTCAATAAGAGTAGTAATAGTAAGAAATTTGCTGTATAGACTCTGAATGCGGAAAAACTAATATAGGACTAATTTTACTTGTTTGAATTTAGTCATTGGTTTGTTCTCAAGTGACTTTGTGTATAATTACGCAAAGCTGCTTGGGAATTTTTGTTTTTTAGGGGGATCGCTGTGGAAGACAAGCTCAAACTGTATGGCTTTAATAACCTGACCAAAACGCTCAGCTTTAACATCTATGACATTTGCTACGCCAAAAGCCCACGGGAGCAGAAGGACTATATTGCGTACATCGACGAGCAGTATAATTCCGAGCGCCTGACGGGTATTCTCTGCAAGGTCACCGAGATCATCGGCGCCCATGTTTTGAATATCTCAAAGCAGGATTATGACCCGCAGGGCGCATCCGTTACCATACTGATTACTGAGGAGGCTCTACAGCCCGAGCTGGTGGATGAGTCGTGCAACAAAGGCAAATATGCGCTTGCCGACCGCGAAACCATCCTCGCGCATCTTGACAAGAGCCACGTCACCGTGCACACCTACCCCGAATATCACCCCGACAATTCCATATCGACGTTCCGCGTGGATATCGACGTTTCTACCTGCGGCGCCATCTCGCCGCTCAACGCGCTTGATTTTCTGATCGGCAGCTTCGATTCCGACATCATCACCATCGATTATCGTGTGCGCGGGTTTACTCGCGACCTGTCGGGCAAAAAATACTATATCGACCATAACATCACCTCCATTCAAGACTATATCGACCCGCAGACGCTGACGCGGTATGACGTCATTGACGTCAACGTCTATCAGTCCAATATTTTTCACACCAAACTGCTCATCAAGGAAATCGAGCTTCAAAACTATCTGTTCAAGACCGACGTTTACGAAATCCCGCCCAAGCAAAGGCTTGACATCACAAACAGCCTGCGCAAGGAAATGATCGAGATTTTCAGCGGCACCAACGTTTATTGATGGAGGGCGGCATGCAGAACAAAGCTCCGATTTACGAAGCGCTTTTGGCGCACCGCAAAAACCGGATCGTGCCGTTTGACGTGCCGGGGCACAAGGGCGGCAGAGGCACTCCGCTTCTGACGCAGTTTCTCGGCGAAGACTGCCTGAAAACCGACGTCAACTCGATGAAACCCCTTGACAACCTCTGCCACCCCGTTTCGGTGATTCGGGAAGCCGAGCAGCTTGCGGCGCAGGCCTTCGGCGCGGAAAGCGCCTTTTTCATGGTGGGCGGTACAACCTCCTCCGTGCAGGCGATGATTATGTCGTCGTGCAAGGCGGGCGATAAAATCATTCTGCCGCGCAACGTTCACCGCAGCGTGATCAACGCGCTCATCCTATGCGGGGCAATTCCCGTTTACGTCAGCCCCGGACTGGACAAGCGGCTCGGCATCCCGCTGGGCATGGCGGTTTCCGACGTGGCAGCCGCCATCGAGGCCAATCGGGACGCAAAGGCGGTTTTGGTCAACAACCCGACGTATTACGGAATCTGCTCCGACTTAAAGCGCATCACGGCGCTTGCGCACGACGCGCATATGCTTGTGCTTGCCGATGAGGCGCACGGCACGCATTTTTACTTCGGAGACGGTCTGCCCGTTTCGGCCATGGCAGCAGGCGCGGACATGGCCGCAGTGAGCATGCACAAAACAGGCGGCTCGCTGACGCAAAGCTCTTTTCTGCTGTGCGGCAAAGGCGTAAACGCGGGGTATGTCCGCCAGATGATTAACCTGACGCAGACGACGAGCGGCTCTTACCTGCTGCTCTCCTCGCTTGACCTCGCACGCATGAACCTGGCGACAAACGGCAAAGAGATTTTCGCCAAAACGCTTGAGCTTGCCGGTTACGCCCGGCAGGAAATCAACAAAATCGGCGGCTATGATGCGTTTGGCAAGGAGCTTGTCAACGGCGACACGGTGTTTGACTTCGATCTGACCAAGCTGTCTGTTCACACGCTCGAAATTGGGCTTGCGGGCATCGAGGTTTATGACCTCCTGCGCGACGAATACGGCATCCAAATCGAGTTTGGCGATCTCGGCAACCTGCTCGCCATCATTTCGGCGGGCGACCGCGCCCTTGAAATCGAGCGGCTGATTTCAGCGCTTTCGGAAATCAAACGCAGATTTGCAAAAAGCAGATCGGGTATGTTCGACCACGAGTACATCACACCGGCCGTTGTGATGACGCCGCAAAAGGCTTTTTACGGCAACAAACGAGCAGTAGCCATTGGGCAGAGCAGCGGCAGCGTGTGCGGCGAGTTCGTGATGTGCTATCCGCCCGGCATTCCCATCATCGCGCCGGGTGAGCTTATCACGAAAGAAATCATCGATTATATCGCCTACGCAAAGGCGAAAGGCTGCTCTCTTACGGGAACGGAAGACCCAAATACAGAAAAAATAAATATAATAACGGAGTAATGACGATGGAGCTTTGGTACACAGAAGAACATTCGGAACACACGCGCTTTTCCATTCGCGTGGAAAAACAGCTTTACAGCGCGCAAAGCCCTTTTCAGCGCATCGATCTGTTTGAGTCAAAGGAATTCGGCAGGTTTTTCACGCTTGACGGCCTGATGATGGTGACGGAAAAAGACGAATTCATCTATCACGACATGATTACCCATATCCCGATGGCGACAAACCCGAACATCCGGCAGGTGCTCGTCATCGGCGCGGGCGACGGCGGCACCGTGAGAGAGCTGACGCGCTATGCACACATCGAGCGGATCGACATGGTGGAGATCGACAAAATGGTCGTCGACGCCTGCCTTGAATTCCTGCCGCAAACCTCCTGCAAGCTGAACGACAGCCGTGTCAATCTGCTGTTTGAAGACGGCCTCAAATTCGTCCGCACCAAGCAGAACGAATACGACCTGATTATCGTCGACTCTACCGACCCGTTCGGCCCCGGCGAGGGTCTGTTTACCAAAGAGTTTTACGGAAACTGCTTCAACGCGCTGAAAGAAGACGGCATTCTCGTCAACCAGCACGAAACGCCCTACTATCCGTCTTACGCAAAGTCGATGCAGCGCGCCCACAAGCGCATCAAGGAGTTCTTCCCCATCTGCCGTGTTTATCAGGCGCACATCCCGACCTATCCGTCCGGCCATTGGCTGTTCGGCTTTGCGTCAAAGCGGTTTGACCCCATTCGTGATTTGGATGAAGCGGCGTGGAACAGCCTTGGGCTGAATACGAAGTATTACAACACCGAGCTGCACAAAGGCTGCTTTGCCCTGCCCAATTATGTGAAGGAGCTGCTTGCCAGTGCCGATGAATAAAAACATTCACACCTTCATCGGGTGCGATGCCGCCTACGATGAAAGCGGCATCGTTCTGTTCGGTGCGCCTTTTGACGGAACGACGAGCTATCGCCCCGGCACGCGCTTTGCAAGCGCGGCGATGCGCAATGAAAGCGTCGGCATCGAAACGTACAGCCCGTATCAAGACCGCGATTTGTGCGACTGCGCGATTTTTGACGGCGGTGATTTGGAGCTTGTGTTCGGAAACACCGAAAAAACGCTTGCGACCATCGAAGCCTGCGCGCAAACGGTGCTTGACGACGGAAAAATCCCCTGCATGATCGGCGGCGAGCATCTGGTCACGCTCGGCGCGTTGAGAGCGGCGGTCAAGGCCCATCCCGATCTGCACATCCTCCATTTCGACGCGCACGCCGACCTACGCGACGATTATCTTGGCGAGCCGCTTTCGCACGCAACGGTGCTGCGCCGCGCATGGGAGCTTGTCGGCGACGGCAAAATCTATCAGTTCGGCATCCGTTCGGGCGAGCGCGCCGAGTTTGAATTTGCAAAAGCACACACATTTATGAGCAAGTTCAGCCTAAGCGGGCTTGACCAGGCAATCGAGCAGCTCGGCGACAAGCCGGTTTATCTCACCATCGACCTTGATGTGCTTGACAGCGCCGTATTCCCCGGCACGGGAACGCCTGAGGCGGGCGGCGTCAGCTTTCAAGCGCTGATTGACGCCGTCATCAAGCTGTCCGGCCTGAACATCGTCGCTTGCGACGTCAACGAGCTTTCCCCCATGCTCGACGCGAGCGGCGCCTCTACCGCGGCTGCCTGCAAGCTGCTGCGCGAAGTATTGCTTTCAGTATATCGATAAGACACGCGGCTTGACTGATATCGTTTCATCCATAACGGTTGTCCGACTGATTTGCATTTTTGCCGACACTGTTTTATGATGATCATGGATACACATTTTAATTGACTGCGATTCATAGCAGCATTCATATACACGCCTCTCGTCGGAGATGCAGCATAGGAGAACGAAATGACAGCAAAAAAGAATAACCGGACCAAAGCGCAGGGCGCGGAAACAAAGTTGCAGCTCTACCGGTGTGCCGAAGAGCTTCTTCTCCAGCGTGATTATCAAGAGATCAGCATCGAAAGCATCACAAAAATGGCAGGTGTGTCAAAAGGCACTTTTTACGTGCATTTTGAATCCAAAGACGCACTTTACGTGTCCATTTTTTCACAATACGTTGAAACGCTCGACGCCCAGTACGAGCAGTTTCTCGCCGATCTTTCACCGGAGATGCCCGCGTATGATAAATTGCTGGCGCTTGTGGCTGGAATCATTGATCGCATGACCGCGCAAATCGGATATGAAACCATGAAAAATCTGTATCGTTTGCAGATTAGTAAAACGGTCAACACCGAAGTAGTCAACGGACGCAACAGACGGCTGTATGGGCTTTTTGAGCAGGTGCTCGAGAGCGGTATCCGTCAGGGTGATTTCGTGAGCACGCTCTCCGTCGAAGCTTTGACGCGGCATTTTGTGATGGCAATTCGTGGGCTTACCTACGAGTGGTGCATCCGCGATGTTGACTTTGATTTAAAGCAAAAGGCCGATACGCACTTCCGTCTGCTGCTCAACGGCATCCGTGCTCACCGCTGATTAAATTGCAGCTTTATGCGGCGGCATAGCACAGCGGCAGCCCAATGGTCAGATACGCCGTTGCGGCAGACCCTGCCTTGTCATAAAAGAACACCCCGCAGGCTTTGTGCCTGCGGGGTGTTCTTTACATTCACGGACAACCCATTCGTTATGAGCCTAGTTTTTCAATCTCTTCTTCGACTTCTTCAGCGCCTTCCTGATAGAACTTTTCTTCCTCGGGATCCAGCTCTTTCAGAAGGCGGAGAAATTCGCCGGCATGAACTCTCTCCTCATCGGCAATATCTTTTAAAACCCCGATCGCCAGTTTGTGGTCAATCGATTCGGCGAGCTGCATATAAAGCTGAATCGCCTCATACTCAGCCGCTACCATGAAGCGAATGGCGCGGATCAATTCCGATTTTGTCAATTTTCTATCTTTCGCAAGGCCGGAAAACGGATGTCCAAACTCAGGCATAGTTACTACCTCCCAGTTTTCAGTTCATTTTAGTTGCACTTGCTTATGTTCGCCGGTTTTGGGTCCCAGTTATCTTTGCATGATAAGCTCCGAGGTTCATATTCCAAAATAGGATAAGCATGCCGACCTTGAATATGAGCCACGGGAAAAGTATACCGCGATTTTTGCCATTATACCATGTTTTCCCTCGCCATGCTACCCTCATTTTAGTCCCACACTATGCTGCCTTCATGCGCTCCTCCTGAGTTTTACCACAACCTTAGCGCTTGCATTTTCCATCCTTCAAGCTTGTTATCTGGTTAAGGCTGCTCATTCATACGGTTACATTTGCGTGCTGTATACACCTCCGTGGCAGCAATAATAAGAGGCCGCGCGATAAAGTAGCAGTTTGTCCATCGATCTTGCCGCTTGCTCCATATCCAGAGTGAACTGCGGATTTGCAATCACGGGTACTCCGTTCTCCAAAGCGATGGCATCTCCGGCTATGATAACGGAGTCGTCCTCCATCAACAGTGAAATATGTCCGGGCGTATGCCCCGGCGTTGCGATCACGCGGCAGCCTCCGCACCAGTCGAGGTATTGTCCGTCCTCAAGGATGCAATCGACCGGAACCGGTTCCACACGGCGCAGCATGTCGCAGAACAGCCTTCCGAATTCCTGCTGCGCGGGCGGGAGCGCGTTTTGCATTTCCTCCGCCTGGCGCAATCTCAGTGGCTTTTCCAGCGCCGAGATATAGGGGGCCTCCGCGGAAGAGCTATATATTTTCATCTTCGGATTCAGCCGTTTGAGCGCTGCGGCAGCGCCCATATGGTCATGGTCATGATGCGTAAGCACCAGTCCCGTTAGCTGGCTTGCCGCCAGTCCATGCTTGCGCAGCTCGTTTTCAAGCAGCGGCAGCGACCCGATGAAGCCGCAATCAACCAAAATAATGTTATGCTCATCGCACAGCAGCGTGGGATGCATGACCGCCTCATTGTTTCCGAAGCTCATGGCGATGGTCAGCTGTACTATGGAGTTTCTCATTGCAGATATCTCTCCTTCATAATCAATATCGGATGGTGAGTTCTTGCCCATTGATTTCAAGCAGTCCCTCGTCCTTCATTCGTTTCAGCTCTCTGAATAAGGAGGGGCGCTGCACGCCGAAGTAATCGGCGAGTTGCTTCTTAGTCATTGGCAGCACGATATGGCTCGACTTCTGCTGCGCGGAAAGCGCCAGAAAATAGTCCAACAGATTTTCTCGCAAAGAGCCTCGCGTGTAAATGGCTATCTTTTGGTTCATTCCTTGCGAATTTGCAGACAGAGATCGCACAAAAGGCATGACAAAGCCGTAGTCCTCGAGCAGTTTCTCGACGCCGCTTTTTGTAATGTGCAGCAGTGCACTGTCTGTGACGCTGTAAATGTTCATCGGGTATCGGTTCCTGGTGCCAAACAGCAGATTGGCTCCGACAATACTACCTGTCTCAAACTCAAACACAACGGTCTCCGACCCGTTCGGCGAAAGCGCGTATGCGGTCAGCTTTCCCGAACAGACGACGTCCATAGTGCCGCACTCCGAACCCTGCTCGTGTACCGTTGTTCCCTTATGGCAGAATCGTTTAACAATCTGCTTTTCATGTATTAACTGCTCCAGCACATCCGGGGACGTGCCGCAAAAAAGCGGCATGCGCTTTAACTGATCAATCATCTCGTCTCCCTCCCCTTTTTATTATGCCAAAAAGAAACCTATGTGTCTATATCTGGACCGTGTAAAACGGTATCATGAGGGCAATGAATCATGAAAGTGAGGATACGCATGGATATTTTTACACTGGCAGTATGGATTGGTACATTGGCGCTTCTCAGCTTCTCTTTCGCCAAGGATAAACAAAGAACCAAACAGGCGCTGCAAATGGCGTTCCGCATGGGAAAAGGAATGCTTGCAAGCATTCTCTCGATCATCTTTGCAATCGGCCTTTTGTTAACGCTTCTTCCTCCCGCGGAAATCGCCAGATTCGCGGGCGGCCAATCGGTGTTTCTTGCAACCGTTGCGGCCGCATTGTTCGGCACCGTCACGCTGGTGCCCGCGTTTATCGCCTTCCCCCTGGTGGGAACGCTGATCGGCGCCGGTGTTAGCGTAATACCGTCAGTGGCGTTTCTGACAACGCTGACCATGGTGGGCATTGTTACCTTTCCACTTGAAAAGAGATCGTTCGGCACGAAGTTCACCGCAACGCGAAACAGCCTTAGCTTCTTGTTTGCGCTCGTCATTGCGCTGGCGATGGGGGTAATTCTATGACAATTTTTAAAAAAATAAAGCAGAACCTTTTTGCAGTCGCCATGATTCTGGCATATATCGTGTTGTTTATCGCAAGACCGGCAACGGGAATCGACGCGGTGAAAAACAGCGGCTATTATATCAAAGAAATGCTCATGATTATGCCCGTCATCTTTGTGTTGACGGCTCTGCTTGACATGTGGGTTCCGAAAGAAAAAATCATGCGGTTTCTCGGTACGGAAGCCAAATCGAAGGGGGTGTTTCTCTCCTTTGTGATCGGCAGCATCTCGGCGGGACCCGTTTACGCGGCATTCCCAATGTGCGTCATGCTTCACAAGAAAGGCGCCTCGGTGCGAAACATCGTCATCATCCTAAGCTCATGGGCCGTTATTAAAGTTCCTATGCTCCTCAATGAAGCCAAGTTCTTAGGGGTGAAGTTTATGGCGATACGCTGGGTACTTACCGTCATCGCCATCATTCTCTTCTCGTGGATTACAGCACGCATCGTAAAGGACAGCGACCTGCCGGATGAGGCACTGCCGCGGCCGGGGCTGCAAGTCAACCGGGATGCCTGCATGGGCTGCGCGCTTTGCGCAAAAACGCATCCCGCGCTGTTTGAAATGCAGGGGAAGAAAGCCTCCGTCAAAGCGCATGCTGCGGATTCGCCCGCGCTTGATACGCTTCCAAGCGCCATAGCGGCCTGTCCCGTTCATGCCATTGCGTTTTCCAAAGAGTAATCTATGTATGCCTCCTCGCAGCCGCGTGTTTGCTAAAGTTTTGCCGAAAAGCCACTTGTAAAGTATTTGCGTAAGGCGGCGCACTTGGCTTGACAGACCTCCGGTAGGTTATGGTAAAATAGAATCAAATCGCAAAGGGGATGAGCACATGGCTCTTTACAGAAACTTGATGGAAGACATCGTGGAGCAGAAGTACGACGAGGTAAAAGATGCCCTCGACTGCTGCACCTGCGAGCAGTGCAAGAGCGACTTGATTGCCTATGTGCTCAACCAGCTTCCGCCAAAGTACGTCATCACGCAGGAAGGTTCGCTTTATACCAAACTTTCGCTCGTGACAAAGCAGTATCAAGTCGATGTCATTTCGGCAATGGCACAAGCCGCCGAAATCATACGCCAGCACCCGCGCCACGAGTAATCGCCGTATTACGCAAGAATAAGCCGCCGCATGCCAGAAGGCACGCGGCGGCTTTTTGCATTGACTGCGCTTCACGAAACGTCACAGCCACTCGCCGAAGCGACGGATGTAAAGCGCCTTAAACACCTGCGTCGACAGGCAATAGCCGGCAAGCAGCAGCACAAGCCACGGCGCAAAGCGCAGCGGCAGAGCGGTCATATCAAGCCCCGTCGCCAATACCGAGAAGCCGACCACAAGCGTAATGACCGCGACGAGCGCCGTAGAAAGCATCAGCGGCGCGGCGGCACGGCTATGTACAAACGGGGTTTTTGCCGTACGGATCATGTGAATGACAACCACCTGTGACGCAGTGCCGAACACAAACCAGCCGCATTGAAACAGCGCGGCGTGTGCCGGGCTGTTTGCTCCCATGATCCACCACATGACGGCGTAGCACAGGATGTCAAACACCGAGCTGAGCGGTCCCATCACTCCGATGAAGCTCTTGATGGAACGGGTCTCCCACTTTCTCGGCTTGCGCAGATAATCGGCATCAACGCTGTCAAACGGAATGCCCATCTGAGAAAAATCGCACAGCAGGTTCTGGGTCAGAATCTGAATGGGCAGCATGGGTAAAAAGGGAAGGAACAGAGAAGCGACAATGACGGAAATCATGTTGCCGAAGTTACCCGAGGCGGCCATTTTGATATACTTGATGATGTTTCCAAAGGTTTTGCGTCCTTCAACCACGCCTTCTTCCAGAACCATCAAATCTTTTTTCAGCAAAATGATATCGGCCGTTTCCTTGGCTATGTCGACCGCCGAGTCAACCGAAATGCCAACGTCGGACTGATGCAGGGGCGGTGCGTCGTTGATGCCATCGCCCATATAGCCCACGGTATGGCCGTTTTGCTGCAGCGCTCTCACGACGCGCGCCTTTTGCGCGGGCGCAAGCTTCGCAAACAGGCTGCAACTTTCCACCGACTCCGAAAGTTCCGCGTCGTCCATCGCCTCCACGTCTTTGCCCGTGAGATAGTGGTCGACGTCTACGCCGACCTTGCCGCACACCTTAACGGCCACGCCCTCGCTATCTCCGGTCAGCACGACGGTACGCACGCCGTGGTCGCGCAACGCATTGATCGCCGCTGCCGCGCTTTCTTTCGGCGGGTCGAGAAAGCCGACAAAGCCGAGCAACACCATGTCGCATTCGTCGGCAACGCCGAAGACTTCGATGCTTGGCACCTCGTTTTTCTGCGCGACGGCGATCATGCGCAGCCCGTCCGCGTTTTCCCGCTCATAAACGGCACGCACACGTTCTTCGATGTCCGCGGTAAGCGGCATGACCCCGCCCTCCCACTCGACAAACGAGCAGATGGAAAGCATTTCGTCGACTGCGCCTTTGGTCACAAGTTGGCGCTTGCCGCCTTCATCCTGCAGCACCACACTCATGCGTCGGCGCGAAAAATCAAATGGGATCTCGTCGACGCGCGTGTAGACGGACAAAATATTGGCAAGTCCATTGCTCACCGCACGGTTGATCACGGCAAGGTCGAGCAGGTTTTTAAGCCCCGTCTGAAAATGGCTGTTCAAATAGGCATGGCGCAGCACGCGGTCGTCGTCTTCACCGGAGGCGTTCATGTATT
>MEFT01000005.1:23598-29432 GCA_001725215.1 Clostridium sp. SCN 57-10 | reverse complement strand
GTCATCACGGAACCACAAGCTTTTTCGCGCGAACAGCTCCTCATCGACGGGCGTGACCTGATCGCGCTCGGCGCGGAGGGCGAGGAAATCGGGCGGCTGATGAGCGTAATTGTCGACGCCGTTATCACTGGGCGGTGTCGCAACGAGCGCTCGGCGCTGCTTGCGTTTTCACAGCGCGTGCTCGATAGCTGGAATATTTGAACCCATGGCCAACTGTCATATTGCGGGGGCTTAAAGCCTCCGCTTTTTATGGAAAGGGAGCGGAAGCATGAATGATTTGATTCGCAGCACCATAGCGTACATCCAGGAGGAAACCGGTCTTGTCGGCGGCGCATATGCCGTGATTCGCGGCGATCGCACCGAGATGCACTGTTTCGGGCAGGCGGACCGCGAAACGGGCCGTCCGGTTACCGAGCAATCTTTCTTCGATATCGCATCGAACAGCAAGGCATTTACGACCATGCTCGGCGCCATTGCCTGCGACGAGGGTATGTTCGACTGGGACAAGCCCATTCAGCAGTATGACCCCGAGTTCGACATGGTAGACCCCTATGCGGGCAGCCATGTCACGGGGCGCGATATGGCGTGCCATCGCACGGGGCTTGGCGGCCACGACTTCATCCGCACCAAGGTTGCGGGTACCCGTCGCGATACGGTGCTGCGCGCCAAGTGGATGGGCATGTCGCACGGCTTCCGCGAGAAATATGAATACAACAATCATATGTACATCGCGCTCGGCCATACGCTTGAGCGTATTTACGGCAAAACGTGGGAAGAGATGGTCGACAAAAAAATTGCCCGCCCGCTCGGTATGGAAATGCGCTTCCGCGGCCCGAACTGCGACCTTTCGGGTCTTGACTGCGCGCTGCCCCATCTGACGCGCGGTCGCGAGCCGGCCGAGCGTTGCGGCTATGCGAACAGCCCGACGTCCGGCCCGTGCGGCGGCGTGCGCACCAACCTGCGCAGCCTTGTCAAATGGGCGTCGCTCATGTTGCATCGCGGCGTATACGGCGATGTGCGCATTTGCTCCGACCGCGCTTATTCCGAGCTGATTTATCCCAACATCTCCTGCCCCGGCGAAGATACCGAGTGGGAAATGTGCGGGCAGTATGCGCTTGCGTGGCATGTCAGCTGCTATCGCGGACACAAAATGATTTACCATAGCGGCTCTGCAGGCGGCTTTAACTCCATCATCGCCTTCATACCTGACTCCGACTGCGCCGTCGTCGTGTTGCTCAACACAAACGGCACGACGGGGCATTACATTCTTCGCGATATGCTGCTTGATGAGCTGCTCTGCTGCCCGCAGCCCGACTATCGCGCGCGGCTTGAGCCTTATAAGCGCGAAATGGCCGAGCTTGCCGAAAACTGCGGGCGCGCCGCGTCGGGTCGCGAGTTGACGGAGGAAGAGCGCGCCGTATTCTGCGGCGAATTCTATAACCCCGGCTACGACGAGTTCACCGTGACGGCGCGCGATGGCGGCGTATTCATGAACTACGGCGGCTTTGAGGCTCGTATGCTCATGCAGGAAGACGGCACCGCGCTCGGCTATGAGGATTGCGCGTTGCCCGGATACGTGCGTCTGCGCCCGTGCGACGGCGGCCTGATGATGAAGGACTTCGAGTCGCTGATGTGGCACCGCTTTACACGCGTCGAGCGAGCCTAAGACCCTGCACAATCATTTGCTTATCCAAAGGGACAGCCGAAATGGCTGTCCCTTTGTTTTGAGAAAAAGGTCACAAGATTATGCTTGACAATCACCCGACCATGTAATATAATCAAAATAACGAAAGGAGGTGCCGCTTATGCTCAAATGTCTGCCGGGCTCAACCATCGAAGCGGACATCAGCCGGGAGGGGGTGGCGGACGCGCTGCTCACGCCGATGTTCCTTGGCGGCGATCTGATGCTTTCGCAGGTATCGCAGCTTTCGGGGCTTGAGCCGTATGTCATTCAAAATTGGGTCAAGCGCGGGTTTTTGACGCCGCCCGTCAAAAAACGGTATTCACGCCGGCAACTGTGCCGTATTCTGACGATCAACACACTGCGCGATACCTTCCCACTCGACCGTGCTTGTTCGTTGCTTTCCTATGTCAATGGTCATTTGAACGACGAACGCGACGATATCATTGACGATGCTCAGCTCTATCTTTTGCTCTGCCATGTGGTATGCAGGCTTGAACAGTCGCCTACTACCGATAGCGAGGCGATCGGCCGCCTTTGCGCCGACGCACTAACCGATTACCGCGAGCCGTTTGCGGGTGCGCGCAGGCGCGTTGAGCGTGCGCTGCAGGTCATGGTAACGGCATATCTCGCGTCACAATTCACGCAGGAGGCTGTGCTTCAGCTCTCGTATCTCAAATAATGCTTGGGGGGTATCTTTCATGATGCAATGGTGGCTCTCGCTCTCGCTGGCCGAGCGTGTGTTTGCCTACATCGCCATTCCGTCTACGTTAATTCTAATCTTGCAAACCATTATGCTGCTCATCGGCATGGGCGATTCGGACACCGATCTCGACGGGTCCGACGCCGATTTTGACGCCGACGTTGACCTTGACCACGACGGCATCCCCGATGTGTTTGAGCATGACGGCACCGACGCGGGACTTCGTGTGTTTTCTGTGCGCGGCGTCATCGCTTTTCTCACCGTCTTCGGTTGGACAGGGCTTTCGCTGCTGCGCTCGGCTACGGCCCCGCCGCTATGATGCTTATGGCGTATGTCATGCGGCTTGCCATGCGTCTGCAGTCGGACGGCACGGTAAGGCCGCAAAACGCAATCGGCGTGTCGGGCGTCGTCTATCTGACCGTTCCCCCGCGCCGCATGGGGCACGGCAAAGTATCCGTGCTGGTGCAGGAGCGCCTGTGCGAGCTCGATGCGGTGACCGATGAGGAGCAGCCTATTCCCACGGGGTGCGAGGTTGTGATTGTCGCGCTGTCGGGTCAAAGCACACTCGTCGTCTGCAAAAAAGATCGTCAATAATATTTTGATAAAGGAGAATGTGTCATGGAAGGTATTATCGCTGTTTGCGTCATCGTGGTTCTCGCATTTACCCTTATGCTGCTCGTTGTCTCCCGCTTTAAGCGCTGCCCGTCCGACAAGGTCATGGTTATTTACGGTAAGGTGGGTAACAACTCGGACGGCACCTCTCGCTCTGCGAAGTGCATCCACGGCGGCGCGGCCTTTGTGTGGCCCGTGCTGCAGGAGCGCGCGTTTCTCGATCTAACCCCGCTTTCCATTTCGGTCGATCTTGAAAATGCGCTGTCTCGCCAGAACATCCGCATCAATGTTCCCTCGCGCTTCACGGTTGGCATTTCCACCGAGCCGGGTGTCATGCAAAACGCCGCAGAGCGGCTGCTGGGACTCAAGCTGCCCGAGATTCAGGAACTTGCGAAGGATATTATCTTCGGTCAGCTGCGCCTTGTCATTGCGACGATGGACATTGAGGAAATCAACACCGACCGCGATAAGTTTCTGGAAGCAGTGTCGCGTAACGTAGAAGGCGAGCTGAAAAAAATCGGTCTGCGCCTCATCAACGTCAACGTGACCGACATCAGCGACGAATCGGGCTACATATCGGCGCTTGGTAAGGAAGCGGCCGCCAAGGCGATCAACGACGCGAAGAAGACGGTCGCCGAAAAGGAGCGCGACGGCGCCATCGGCGAAGCAAACGCGCACCGTGACCAGCGTATCCAGGTGGCGCAGGCAAACGCGCTTGCCATTCAGGGTGAAAACTCCTCGCAGATCGAGGTTTCGCAGTCGAACGCCGCGCGCCGCGAAAAAGAGGCAGAAGCGCTGAAGATTGCAACGTCGGCGGAAAAGATTCAAGAGGCGAAGGCGCTCGAAGCAGCGTATGCTGCCGAGCAGCTTGCCGAAGCGGCGCGTTTTGCACGTGAAAAGGCAACGCAGGAAGCCGACGTCATCGTCAAGGTCGAAATCGAAAAGCGTAAGCGCGAGCTTGAGGCCGAGGCGGAGGCCGAGCAGATTCGCCGCCGTGCACGCGGCGAGGCGGACGCGATCCTTGCAAAAATGCAGGCCGAGGCGTCCGGTATGCAGTCGATGCTGACCAAACAGGCCGATGGTCTGCGCCAGATTGTCGACGCCGCAGGCGGCAACCCGGGCGACGCGATGCGCCTCATGCTTGCCGATAAGATGGAACAGCTCATGAAAATCCAGGTTGAGGCGATTAAAAACATCAAAATCGACAAGGTTACCGTTTGGGACGGCGGTGCGCAGCAGGACGGCAAAAATGCAACGGCGGGTTTTGTGTCGGGCATGATGAAGAGCATCCCCCCGATGCAGGAACTGTTTGACATGGCGGGCATGAACCTGCCGCAGTACCTCGGCACGGTTCAGACCGAAGCGCACGAGCCGGCGGCTGCCGAGCAGACACAGCAGGACGCATAACATCAAAAACGGAGCTGCGGCATTATGCCGCAGCTCTCATGCTAGGGGTATTGCCATGAAAAAGTATGTCAGTGCAGGTTTTGCCGCCGTGCTGCTGCTTATGCTACTGTGCGGCTGCGCCAAAACGCCCATCGCTTTCACCAAGGGTTCGCACCCGCGCGATGATGTCTATGCCGCAACCTTTCAAACGCAATACGCCACCGAGGACAGCGTGACGCTGCACGTCGCGTCCGCTATATTCACCGAAGAAATCGCACGGCAGACGCTTGCCGCTATTCAGGCCGATTACGCGAAAATTGGCAAGCTGCTTACCGACGCGCAGCCGGTTACTGTCTACGCCGTCGAGCAGACGATTGCGGGCGTACCACAGGTGATGGGCAGCCAGGTGTTCTGCACGCTTGATGACATCGCAGGCGGGCAGTATCGCGACAGCCTTGCGCGCGCCGCGCTGGGCAGTCCGTTCCCATGGCAGGGCATCGGCATCAGCCGCCTTGCGTTTGAGGGCGTGCCCGATACCGAAGCGCTCAAGGCGTATTACGGCGACGAAGCGAACCTCGGCACGCTGTCGATGTTCGCCCCCTACTTCATGCCCGACTTTGCCGACGCGGACGCTATCGCCATCGCGCGCGACACGGCGGCGGCCGTTGCGGCGTTCGCCATCGGAAAGGACGCCAAAGGCTTCGCGGCGAGCGGCGGCAGCACGGAAATTCGCCAGCAGTGGCTTGAAAGCATCGGTGCGAGTGCTGCTTACCCGACCGACGATGTGACACTCGCGGTTGACAGCATGACCTTTGACGCGGCGGGCGAATATCCCCTCATTCTCACGGGCGCATCGCGCGGTTTTATATCACGACCGACAATCACCTGATGCACGCACCCGCCGAAATTTACGCCGCCATGCGCGAATGCTTCATTGGCATGAACATCACGATGGCGTTCATCGAAGAGCACGCGCCCGAATATTATGAGCGTGTTGCGCCCGATTATGCGGCGAACTCCGTCGCCGTCTATTACAAGGACTACACCATTTCACATGCAAGCGGACAGCGTGCCGTATTTATCCAGGACCCATTCGATCTATGCCACGAGATTGTGCACATCTTGCTCGAGCCGACGCTCGCACTTGAAGACAGGTGGCTTGCCGAGGGGCTCACGACGATGTTTGCCCTCCCCGAGCAAGCATATGCGCTGGACGATGCGCGCAGACAAATTTTTCGTGCCTTTCTGTACGACGATCCGCAAGCATTAGGGCTTTCGCCGGGGGATGTGATTTTGCGTGAGCGCACGGCAAAGTATTACGAAATGTGTGCGCCGCGCCCCGCGAGCGCGGCCGAGTTGGATTTTACGCTGTTCACTGAATCGGTCGGTGCCGCGCTGCTTGCCGAGCCGGATTTGGAAGGCGTCACGTTGATGATGGCGAACACTTCGTTT
>MEFT01000005.1:0-23581 GCA_001725215.1 Clostridium sp. SCN 57-10 | reverse complement strand
CGCCACGCGCAAAGAAGAGGCGGCACCGAGCCGGTGCGGCCTCCAGAGGGTGGCGAGGCGCTGACCTATCCCGAGGCACTTGCGATGGCGATTCGCCTTGGCGAAAAGCTTGGCTATGACCGAATTCTTTCGGCGATCAGGAACGGGGATAGCATTGATGAACTCATCGGCATGGACTTTGACACGATGCTCGCGTACTACCGCACCGAATTTGCGACGCTGCTGAATTAATTAAAAGGGGGATGCTTAAGCATCCCCCTTTAGTTTTAATATGATCTTCCGATATAGCTGCTGGGGTTGACCGTCTTCCCGTTGATGCGCACCTCAAAGTGCAGATGCGGGCCGGTGGAATTGCCGGTTGAACCGACACGCGCGATGACCTCGCCCTGCCCCACTTTCTGCCCCTGTTTGACGAGCAATCGGCTGCAATGTGCGTATAGCGTCTGGAAGCCGTTGCCGTGGTCGATGATCACACAATAGCCATAGCTGCCGTTCCAGCGCGCAAGCGTTACCTTGCCGCCGTCCGCAGCGACGATCGAGCTGCCCGTCGGTCCCGCAAGATCAAGGCCGGTGTGGAAGCCGCGGCTGCGATAGCCGTAGCGAGAGGAAATCATGCCGCGGAAGGGGAGGATAAACGTGCCCTTCGGCGCTTTTTTGGGCAGGGCCTTGTTGCCCTGCTCTTTGACTTCGTCAACCGGTTCTGACACAACCTCATAGGAAAGCACCGTGCGGCTCTGTTCCTCGCCGTCTACATAGACGACGTTGGCGACTACGGTTGCTTTGCCGTCGACGCCTGCCTTCACGATACGGCTCTGATTGGTGTAAAGCTTATCGGTTTTTTTGACCACCGTTTCAAACGGAATTTTTTCGGTGTAGGTCGCCTTCATCGTCATTTTGGTGGAAAGCATGGGAACGGCCGCCGAGACACGAACTTGGTCGCCGATGCCGATGCGGTGAAGGTTGAGATTGGGATTAAGCTTTTGCACTTCCGTCATCGAAAGGGAGTAGCGCTGCGCGATGGCGCTTACGGTATCCCCGCTTTTGACGGTATAAGTGATCACTTCTTTGGAGTTTGCGTTGAGTATGCTCTCCATCTCATCGATCGAACGGATCTGCGCATTGGCGACCGGCTGTTCTTCGATAGTGACCTCTTGCAAAAACTCAACTTTGGCACCCTTCGGCGCATCGGCCGAACGTGCTTTAAGAATGCGCTGCCGCAAAAGCTCAAGCGCCGTTTTGCTGCTCTGCGCACCGATGATTTCGCCGTTTACCTTAAGCACATATTGCGTGGAAACCTCGCTGATCTTGGAAAAAAGCAGCTCGCGCACGGCGTCGGCGTCCAGCATATTGTCGTGCTGCATATAAGAGAGCGAATATTTCAGATCAAGGTTGAGATGGTAAGGCTTTCCGATATATTCGGCGGCGCGCCGCTCCACGTCGCTTACGATCTGCTCCATCTGGCTCTTTTGCTCAATAAAGCCGAGCGATTGCCCGTCGAGCGTGACCTCAAGTGCTACGCCAAAATAGCTTGCGGAAAAAATCATAATGGTCGCGCAGGCAAGCAATGCGCAAGGTACAAGGCGCGATCGCGACTGCGTAAACGAACGTATCGTATCGGGAAGCGCGGCGCGCGCACGGCGTACCGCGGCTTTGCCGGAGTTATACAGATCGGTCAGCGGATCGTGAAAAATTGCCGTACGATCAGAAAGAAAGGCAAGCAGCATCAGGCTGAGGCGCAGCGTGCCGCGGGCCAGCGCCAGCAGCACAAGAGCTAAAAAGGAAAGCATCCGCCGCGCGCCGCGCGCCGTACGGCCGTTTGCCGAGATGGAAAAGGTACGGTGCATGCGCAGCCGCCAAATAATCAGGCGACGCCTCATACCGCCCAGGCGCGCACGACCCGGCAACGGGGTGAAGCCGGCGTTTCGCGTCAGCACGCCTGCTTTCATAACGTCCCTCCTTCGGAATATGACAAAACAAAAAAATTAATTACAAAATGGTAACAGAATTATCTTACACGAAATGCGAATCGGTGTCAAGGTTTTTTCATGGGCTATAAAAAGTCTAATTGTAAAAGATTTTGCTGAAACACAGCGAAAGATATGATACAATAGGCGGGATGTCCGCGGCACGGCGCAGGGAAGCGCTTCGCGCGGCGGGCACAGGGGAAAAGCAACAGGAGGATAAGGATGTTAAAAACGAAAATGACCCGCGAGGAGTGGTCGTGGGTTTTGTATGACATTGCGAATTCGGCGTATGTGCTGCTTGTGGCAACCATTCTGCCGATTTTTTCAAACGCAATGGCAGAAGCGGAGGGGTATTCCGCCAACCAGGCAACCGCTGCGTGGAGCTTTGCAGCCACGGCCGCGACGCTTCTCTTTATTGTGCTCGGACCGGTGCTTGGCGCGTTTGCCGATAACAAAGGCATCAAAAAGAAACTGTTTCTTGCTTTTTTCGTATTAGGCGTCGTAGGCTGCGCCGTGATGGGCCTCATGAAAGGCTGGATGGCGTTTCTCATAGTTTATGTCGTATCAAAAATAGGGTTTAACGGCTCGCTTATTTTTTACGACAGCATGCTGACCGACATTACAGAGGACGAGCGTATGGACGAGGTTTCCTCCTTCGGTTTTGCGTTTGGTTATATCGGCTCTTGCATACCGTTTATCCTGGGGCTTGCCGTCGTGCTGCTTTCGCAGAAGGGCGTACTGCCGTTTGACCTGTCGACGGCGTGTCTCATTGCGCTGCTTATCACGGCGGCGTGGTGGGCGCTGCTCACCGTGCCGCTGCTTCGTACCTACCGCCAGCGCTATTTTGTGCAGGCGAAGGTAAATCCGGTGCGCGAATCGTTCCAGCGGCTTTTCGGCACGCTGCGTAATATCGGGGAAAACCGCGCGGTGTTTTTGTTTCTGCTCGCGTTTTTCTTTTACATTGACGGCGTATATACCATCATTGAAATTGCCACGCCTTACGGCATCAGCATGGGCATCGACACCACTCATTTGCTGCTTGCGCTGCTGTTGACGCAGATCATCGCGTTTCCGTTTGCCATTTTGTTCGGCCGCCTCGCCAAAAAATACAGCACACGCAAACTGCTTGAGGCATCCATCTTGATTTACTTCGGCATCGCGCTTTTTGCGTTCCAGCTGGATAAAGCGTGGGAATTCTGGATGCTTGCGGCGATGGTCGGCTGCGTACAGGGCGGTGTGCAGGCGCTTTCGCGCAGCTTCTTCGCGCGGCTGATCCCAAAAGAGCGTTCCAATGAATTTTTCGGATTCTACGATATTTTCGGCAAAAGCGCGTCCTTTGTCGGTACCACGCTGATGGGCATCATCATTGCGGCGACCGACAAGCCGAACCTTGGCGTGCTGCCCATTGCGGGGATGTTTGTCATCGGATATCTGCTGCTGCGCGCCGTGCCCAAGCAGGAAAACGAATAGCAGCGCAAAACCAAAGGCCCGCGAAACAGAATGTTTCGCGGGCCTTATGATATTATTTAAATGGGCGGAAAGAAAATCTCAAAGCGCCTTGACCATCGTATACTCTTTTAGCAGCGTGCCGTCTTTGAGACGAATGGCATTGGGCGTTTCGGCGACGATCTGGAAGCCCATTTTCTCATACAGGCGTCGGCCGCGCAGGTTGCCCTCAATAAACTGAAGCTCGAGCTGCGTGGTTCCGTGCTCTTTCGCGGCGCGAACCAGTTCGTGAAACAACGCGGTTCCGATGCCCTGTCCCCAGAATTTCTGCATCAAAGCGATGCCGATCACGGCGCGGTGAGCGGTTTTGATGCGGGTGTGATACGAAATGCGGCAGTTGCCGGCAAGCTCACCGTCAACGATTGCAACGATCATCATACTGTCGTTTGAATCATTCACCTTATTCAAAAAAGCAATTTCGGCTTCCGCAGTTTCGGTGCATTCCTCCGGATAGCGCAGCAGGAAATCGGTTTCACCGGCGGTGGTCTTCAAATAATGCAGCATGGGAATGGCGTCATCTGAAACGGGGCTGCGCAGCAGGCACGCTTTGCCGTCTTTCAGTATCACGGTTTTCGGTTCAAACAGCATAATCAAAACCTCCGTTCGTCAGATAATAACCTGAATGGCCTCGCGCAGCGCTTCCACGGTGATTGACTGCGGCGCGCCGCCAAACTCGCCGTCCAGCGTCCACGATATGACGTCGGGCGAAGAAACCGATACGCGCGACGTGCGCAAAAAGTGCACATAATCGCTGCTGAAGTTTTGCGTGGCGATCGAGTTTATGATATCATTGAGCGCAAGGATGTTGTCTGGGTTTTTGACGAGCACCAGCTCCAAAAGCCCGTCGCGCAATGAAACGTGGTGGCGGTCGTTCAGCTTGAAGCCGCCCACCGAGGTGGAGTTTGAAATCATGCCGAAAATGTAATCGTCTTCAATACAGACGTCGGTCGTTTCGATTTTCAGATGATAGCTGCGCAGCGTTGGCAGGCGTTTAATGCCTTCCAATATATACGCAGTTCGCCCTAGCACCGATTTCGGGCCCTGCGGAGTTTGGTAGGCAACCTCCGTAAAGGCGCCGAACGCAGCAATGTAAGAAAAATAGCGGCTGCCGAAGCGACCTACGTCGCACCCTGTGGGCGTGCCGCTGACAATGGCTTTCGCCGCTTCGAGCGGGCTTTTGGGAATGCCGAGCGATGAAGCAAAGTCGTTGACTGTGCCGCCCGGGATATAGCCGAGCACAGGGCGGGGTGAAAGCCGCATCAGGCCGTTTACCGTTTCATTCAGCGTGCCGTCTCCACCACAGGCGACAACGGTATCAGTCCGCCCGTGCCATTCCTGTAAAATATCTTCAATCTCTCCCGCGCGCGTCGTGGGACGCACAATCACGTCATAGCCACCGCGCGACAGCGTATCGCAAACGGCAAGAAGGCCGGCGCGGATGTCTGCGCGCCCGGCGTTGGGGTTGATGAGCAAGAGCAGCGGCTTGCGATCCATCATAATCACCTCGATATCATTGCATTAAATCATTACGTGCGGCGCAGCGAATGCGCCGTACCGCTGAACTGATTATACCACCGCGAAGCAAAAAAAGAAAGAGTTGGAAAAAATATGGAGCAGAAAGAGTTGCTGCGCCGCGTCGCAGACCTATCGGCGCGCGCGGCGCAGCGCGGCGTCGTTACCCACACGGCTTTCCTTACGCCGGCCGAACGCGAGCTTGTGCGCGCGGGGCGCATGGCGCGCGCGCCTCTCTTTTGCGGCGGGTATGATGGTGCAGAGCGCGAAATGGCGTTCTTTCTGCCTGACTGGCTGACGGAAGACGCGTTTGCACCCGAGGAATATATTGCCGCCATTGAGGTAAAAACGCCGTTTGCGTCGCTGACCCACCGAGATTTTCTGGGGTCGGTGCTCGGCCTCGGCGTCGAGCGCGACGCCGTCGGCGATATCGTCACAAGCGGAGAGGGAGCATACCTGCTGCTTGCCGCGGAGCTTGCCTCTTTTGTGCAGGGGCAGCTTGCGCGCGTCGGGCGGGCGGGTGCGCAAACGCGCATTGTGCCGCTTCACGACGTGCCGCAGCCGCACTATGAAACGCGGGAGGTCAGCTTCACCGTGATGAGCGCGCGGCTCGACGCCGTGGCGGCGGGGCTGTTCGGTGTATCGCGCGCCGCCGCGGCACAGGCTGTTGCGGACGGAAAAGCGGCCCTCAACCATGCGGAGTGCCTCAAACCGGATGCCGAAGTGCGGGAGGGTGATGTGATCGCGCTGCGCGGCAAGGGCAAAGCGAGGGGGACGCAGCTGGGCGGCACGAGCCGCAAGGGGCGGCTTTTCGTCACGGGAGAGCTGTATCTCTAAAAGGGGAGAATGGTTAGAATCAATTTCGGCATTGCCGCACAGCACCGGGACGGCTATGATAGACGCAAGCAGACAGCTGCTGCTCAGTATGAACCGAAGAGGGGTATCTTAATGAACGACACCACAATAAAGCTCACCGGATGGGCCATTGAAAAGATAAAGACGGAATATCCGCAGGACGTAGCGCTGCTCGTTGCCGTCAAGGGGCATTCAACAAACGGCGACGGACATGGAGAATGCTTTGACTACTTCGTGCCCGCGACCGAGCGGGGCAAAGAGCTTTCGCAGACCTTTATCATCGACGGCGTCGGGCACGACCTGTATCCGCGTACCTGGGAGCGTACCGAGCGCACGGCGGCGCTCGACGACTGGGCCACGACCTGCCTGAGCAACGCGGAGATTTTATACAGCCGTACACCCAAGGATGTAGAGCGGTTTGAAGAAATTCGCCGCACGCTTTACCGCAATCTCGAAAACCGGGAGTTTATGTATCGAAAGGCACTTGAGAAGCTCGATATGGCGATGAACCTATACCGTACCATGATGTTTGAAAGCGCGCCGTATAAGCTGCGCATGGCGGCGGGCTATATTGCGGATTATCTTTCGCGCGCCGTCGCGTATTTGAACGGAACGTTTTTTCAGCAGCCAAGTGCGAGCCAGATCGCGCAGGTCGAGGCGCTGCCCACCCAGCCGGAGGGCTTTGCGGGGTATTGCAGAGCGGTGATCGCCGCGAAAACGGGTGAGGAACTGAAAGCGCTGGCGTGGCTGCTGATCGACACGACGCGGCGGTTTGCCGCCGCGCATAAACCTGAGCGGAAAGAGCCGCATGCGGCCGCCGATTTTGCAAATCTGGCCGATTGGTATCAGGAGCTGTGCCTGACGTGGCGAAGGCTGCGCTATTACTGCGACCTAGGGGACAGCGAAATGGCCTTTGATGATGCGTGCAACCTGCAAAGCGAGCTGCTTATCGTCGGAGAAGAGTTCGGTCTGCGCGAGATGGATCTGCTCGGCGTATTTGACGCCGCCGATCTTAAGCCGCTGAGCGAACGCTCCGATGAGCTTGAGCGGTATATCGTTTCGGAAATTGAAGGACACGGCGTCGTCATCAGGCGGTATCACAGCGTGGATGAATTTCTCTCCCACGCATAGGAGGCGGATCGTCCATGAAATATCGGAATGCATCGGATGTTCTTCCCGACGATCTGCTCAAAGAGATTCAGAAATACGCGGCGGGCGAGGCTTTGTACATTCCGTCGGACGGGAAGCGAAAGCAGTGGGGAGAGGGCACGGGCGCGCGGGTGTTTTACCGCCAGCGAAACGAGGAAATACGCCACCGTTTTTTTCACCTGCACCACGATATGGAGCAGCTCTGTGAGGAATACGCGCTTTCGGAAGAGACGATACGCAAAATTCTTTATGCGTGATGTCCACTCCGTATAAGCAATGAAACGGAGGCATTCATGAACATCAGATTTGAACCATACGGAAAGCAGCCATCCGCCTTTGGCGCGCGGTTTGAGATGGTACGCGCGTTTCTGCTGGACGTTAACCGCGAAACGATCATCAATTCTAATTTTCTTTGGCCGCGCTGGGAATGGGCGAAATCGATCATGCTTTTATTCCGCGGCTCCGCGGACGAAAACGGCCTCTGGTTTGACGGAGACAGGATGGTCGCGCTGGCGGCGAATGAGGATTCCCAGGGCAGTGCCTTCTTCATCCTCCGCCCCGGCTATGAGTTTCTCAAACCTGAAATGCTGCGCTATGCAAGCGAGGCATTTCAAAAAGAGGGCAAAACCCGGCTGCTCATCTGCGATGCGGACGTCGCGCTGCAGGAGCTTGCGGTGCATGCGGGGTATTGCGCAAGCGAAAAGAGCGAAAAAACATCGGTTATTGACTTAACGGCGCGCAATTTGGGATACAGCCTGCCCGAGGGGTTTCATGTGCGCAGCCTTGCGGATGGATATGATGTGCGAAAACTGGATCGGTGTACTTATCGCGGATTCGGAAACGGCGACGAGCCGCCTCAAACAGAGGAGAACGTGGACTATCAAGGGCCAAACTTCGACACCGCGCTTCATACAGTCGTCGAGGCACCCAACGGCGATTACGCCGCATATGCCGGCACCTGGTATGACAGCTCGACCAACTACGCTTACGTCGAGCCGGTGTGCACCGATCCGCTCTACCGAAAAATGGGATGCGCGCGCGCCGCGCTTTATGCCGGGCTGCGCCGTTGCGCCGAGCGAGGGGCAAAAAGGGCATATGTGATCTCGCAGCAGCAATTTTACTACAGGATCGGCTTTGCTCCGCGCGATACTTATACCTGGTGGGAAAAACCATAAAGAAAAGGCCGCGAAGTGTTTGCACTTCGCGGCTTCTTTTATTCTCCGATTTTTCTGTATTGCTTTAAGTTAATATAAAACAGCAGCGCGGCGAGCAGGAAAACGGCGGCCGCCCCGAAAAAAGGCAGCTGCGGGTTTGCGCCGTATGCAAACCCCGCAAAAAGCGAGCCGATCACCATGCCGAGCGAACGCGTGGCGTTGTACGCGCCGTAAAGGACACCGCTTGCGTCGCCGCGCGCCACGAGCGACTGCTGGATAGGCAGATACATCACGTTAAAGATGAAGAACAGCACGCTGACGGCGATAAACAGGGGAATGTTGGTGATAAACGGCACGGCGACGAGCGTTGCGCCCGCGCCGATGAGCACGGGAATGATGGCGCGGCGTCCGTTTGCCCGTGAGGCGATGAGCATATTGCGCGTGAAGTTGACAAGCAGCCCGAGCAGGCCGACCACAGCCTTGATGATACCGTTGTACGACGTGGGGAACCCAAGCCGGTCGCGAATGTAATAGTTAAAGGAATTGTCAAAGCAGACGCCGCCGAACGACGTAAGCGCGGCCGCAAGCAGAAACACAGCAAGTGCGGGCGTGAGCAGGCGGCGCACGTCGATGAAAGCGGAAACGGGGTTGATTTCGTGCAGCGTCAGTCGCGATTTGGCGCCCTCCGCCGTTTTGATCTCTTTAAGCGTAAGCAGAATGAACGCCGCCACGCAAAACGACATGACGATCTGCAGGCGGAACGCGTCGCGCGGGTCGCGCGTGCCCGCCATGCCGCCCAGGAAGTAACCCATCGCCGTGCCCACCGATTGAATCGCTGTGTAATAGGCGACGTATTTGCCACGCCGGGTCGTGTCGGTATTGGCAAGCCGTGCTGTGTAAGACATGGAGGCAATGGCAAATCCGCCGGAGAACGAGCCTGTCACGGCGCGCGCAAACAGCGTCATCGGCACGGTTGTGGCATAGAAAAAAATGATTTGGCCAAGCCCGTAGCCTGCGATCGAGATTGCGAAGCACTTGACATAACCGATGCGCTCGCACAAAACGCCCCAGAGCGGGCAGAATGCGAAGTTGAGAAGCGCCATCGCGGCAAATGCCGCGCCGAACATATAGTCGGGATAATGAAGTGCCTTAAACAGGCTGGGCGTTACGGGATGCACAAGGTTTGTGGTGATGCAGAGGAAGAAATAAAGTGTGAGCAGACGGGGTAATGTGGCTTTTTTCAAGAATAGACCTCCTTTGCGCGGCGACACGCAGCACGCATATGGTATCGGAACGCGCGCCGAGGCGACGCACGGAAACGGTCAGCGAAGGGATTCGATAATCGGGTCAACTGCCGCGAGCGGAACGGAGCGCAGCGGGGATGAATGGCGGTTTTGCGGCTCGGCCTTGCGGGCAAGCTGCCAAAGCTCGTCAAACGAGTAAAGCGAGAGGCGCTCGATGCCGCAGCGAGCGGCGCGCTCTTCGAGCACAGCGATCAAAATATCGGCATATCCCGCGGTTTTGGGAAGATGCAGCTCGCGCGCAAGGTCGGGCAGAAGCTTTTCAAACAGAAGCCTGCGCGCCGGGGCGGAGGAACTGGCACGCGCATCTTCCGCGGCTGCGAAGATGATGTCGGCCGTCAGGCTGCACAGGCGGGCAAAGGCTTCTCCCTCAGACGGAGCGGAAGTCAGATAATATTGTACCCCGTGATAGCCGCGAAGCACACGCATGGCATCCAAATACCCAAGGCGCATATTGTATTCCGCCGTTTTGGGGTCAAACTGCATGGTGGGGCCAAGGCTTTCACTGGGCTGAATGGTGATAAGCTTTACATTCTTTGCGCGCAGCTGGCGGTAAATACCCAGGGCGCGCGTTCGCACGGCTATAATGGTGTCGCAGCCGTTATCCGCAAGAAGATTGGTTGGGCAGTTGTCATAAAAGCCACCGTCTATAAACTTCTTGTCGTCGATGGACATGAGCTGAAAGCCGGGAAAGGTCGCGCTTGCCATCACGTAAGAAACAAGGTTGTCGGGCGTCATGTCGCGCTTCATGATCTCAAGCGGGCGCATGTCGGTCAGACCAAAGGTGACAAGGCCGAAGTCGACCGGGCTGCGCAGCAGCTTTTCGGAATCGATGTTGGCGTCAAACACGGCGCGCACCCGGCTGGTGTCAACCCCGCCGGACAGCAGCGCGTCGCGCAGCTTTGCGCGCGCGAACGCAATGCGCTCCATGCTTAGCTTGCGTTCCGCGAAAAGGTTGATCAGCTTTTGCTCTTCCTCGGTGAATAAATCGTCGCTCGTCAACGACAGCCAAAGCTCGCGGCAGCGGTCATAATCACCCTGCGCGAACATGGCGGCATTGACCGCGCCGATCGAAGTTCCTGCGATGGCGTCAAAATGGACGCCCTCCTCGATATACGCCTGCATCACGCCGACGTGAAAAGAGCCGCGCGCGCCGCCGCCCTCCAATGCCATTCCAAGCATGCTGTAATTCCCCCTATGGATGTTGGTGTTTTCTATCGTATCACGCGGGGGCGCAAAGCGCAAGGTTTGACTTGCGGGCACGCCCGATGTACAATAGGTGGTACATATGGAACGGAGTGAACCAAATGATAGAGCTTGCAAAACAGAAGTTAAGCGAAGGGTTTTCGTGCGTCGCCGCGCGAGACGGCGCGGTGCTTGCTGCGCGGTCGGGGCGGGGTATCGCGCCGCTGCTTGCATTATATGAGGAAACGCCCGAGCTTTTGCGCGGTGCGTCGGTCGCCGATAAGGTGATTGGAAGAGCGGCGGCTACCGTGCTTGTCATGGCGGGCGCGCGAGAGGTATACGGCGAGATTATGAGTGTGCACGGCGCGGAGCAGCTGCGCGCGCACGGCATCGCCTGCACTTTTGGCACGGAGGTGCCGCGCATTGACAACCGTGCCAAAGACGGCATGTGCCCCATGGAGCAATCGTCGTTTACGGGCGAGACGGCAGAGGAGAATTACGCTTCGCTGCGTGCGTTTATCGCCGCGCGCGACGCGCGGTTGGCGGCGGCGGAGAAGAAGTGATGGCAAGGCCGGTGTGAGTGGCACGCTTCGCACGGGCGAAAGCTACGCGCTTCCCGCTGCGGGGTTACTTTTCCACGAGGGAAAATAACTCTAGTGAAGTGGCTACTACCGCGCGAAGCGCATTTTGCGTCTCCGCGCGGATTGCGGAATAACCCACGTGGAGCGGCTCCCGCGGAAAAAGGTAAGGGCATTGCGTCTGCAATGCCCTTACCTTTTTATTGATCAATCTTAGTGTTTATTATATATCGCTGCACGGCTTCGTGGAAGGTATCGCTGTAAAACTCCTCCTCCAGTAAGCCGCCGCAGCTGCGGATGACGCCCGCGGAGGCGACGTTTTCGCGGTCACACGAAACGAGCACGCTCGGCATGCCCAGCGTTGCGCATACGCGCACTGCTTCACGCAGCATCGCGCTGCCATAGCCCTTTCGCCGCTCCGTCGGGCGTACGCTGTAGCCAACGTGCCCACCCTCGCGGCGCAGGAAATCGGTGAGTGCGAGACGGATGTTGACCATGCCGACGATGTGGCCGTCTTCCTCGCGGACGCAGAAATAGGTCAGAGCAGGCACTCTGCCCTCTGGGATGTTGGCGATGTCGACATCCTTCAAAATTTTGTCGATCCATTCGGCATAGGAGGATTCCTGCAGGAACCGGTCGAGCCCGCCCGTGCCGTTGATCGGAGAACAATATGTAAGAAACTCTTGGATGTATTCGGTCGCCTGCCGCTCATGGGACATGGCGGGAAAGACAAGCTTCATGGCACATACTCCTCATGCATACGATAAGCAAAAAGCAGGCGGGCGGGTAAGACTTGCAGCCTTTACTTTGCCAGCTCGTATAGCGTCTGTGCAAGCACATGCGCGCCCTTATACAGTCGCTCAGGGCTTGCGTGTTCCTCTTTACAGTGGCTTCGCCCGTCCGTGTTGGGGATGAAAATCATCGCGGTGGGCACACGCTCGGCCATGATCTGGCTGTCGTGCCCCGCGCCGCTCGGCAGACTCATACTGCAAAAGCCGGCCTGCTCCGCGTACCGCGCCAGCATCGCGCGGATCCCTTGGTCGAGCGAGACGTTTTCTTTGCGGTAAAGGGGCTTAAGCTCGTAGATTGTGCCGTTTTGAGCACATATCTCGTCACACGCGGCGCGCAGCAGTGCGAGGATGTGCTCGACTTTGTCCATGCGGTCGGCGCGCGCGTCAACGGTGGAGCGCGCGGCAAACGGAATTACGTTGGGCGAACCGGGCAGCGTGCCGACCTGACCGAAGGTGAGCACCTCTCCGCCGCCCAGTGCCTCGGTTTCCTGCGTGGCGCGCGCGATGATCGCTCCGAGCGCGACCATGGGGTCGCGGCGGCCGCGCATCGGCGTGGTGCCCGCATGCCCAGCAAGGCCGCGTATCGTCAGCTCAAAGCCCTGCAGCGCAACGATGGAGGAGACGATGCCGATATCGCACCCGTTTGCCTCAAGCACGGGACCTTGTTCGATGTGCAGCTCGACAAATGCGGCAAGGTCATCGCGCACGCACGTGCGGTAATCGCCCGATGCGCCGTAATCGGCCATCGCCTGCCGCATAGTGATACCATCTGTATCGCGCTGCGCAAGGTCAAGCTCGGTAAACTTACCGAGCATGGCGCGGCTTGAAATCATGCCATCGCTGAAGCGGCAGCCTTCTTCTTCGTTCATCACCACGACCTCAATGGGACGCGTGTGCGCCAGCCCGCTGGCGCGAATGGCGCGCACCGCCTCGACAGCGCATACGATGCCCGCGATGCCGTCATATTTGCCGCCCTGCCGCACACTGTCAAGGTGCGAGCCGGACATCACGGCCGCAGCCGCAGGGTCAGTTCCCTCCAGACGGCCGAAAATCGTGCCCACGCCGTCTTCGCGCACCGACAGGCCGATGTCTGCCATATAAGCCTTCAGCCAGTTGGCCGCGGCGCGGTACTCGGGTGTAAAGCTGAGGCGGGTGACGCCTTCTTCGCTGCCGCCGTGCGCGGCGACGCCGTCGATTAAGGCGGTAAGGTTGTCTTTATGAACGGAAATCATCATAATACGCGCGGCTCCCTCCGATATATTTGGGTCGTGTGCGTGCGCACACAAGGTTGGCTTCTCCGATTTTGCCCACAGAAAGGCGCACGGGTACGGCAACCTCTCTCAGATGCATGCCGATCAGCGTATCGCCGATGTCCATGCCCGCGTGCGCGCGGATATGCTCGACGGCGCACGGCTGCACGAGAGACTGCCATACCATCGCGGCAAACGAGCCGCCTGCCTTGGGCTGAGGTACGACATTCACGATGTCTGCATCGCGCGGCAGTGCGGCGCGCTCAATGATGATGGCACGGTTCAGGTGCTCGCAGCATTGCGCGGCAAGGAAAATGCCGCGCTCGTGCAGCACAGGATAAATACCTTCGAAAACGGCGCGTGCGGCGTCAAGGCTTGATTCCTTGCCTATGCGTCCGCCTGCGATCTCGCTTGAGCTGCAGCCGACAACCAGAATGTCTCCCGCGCACAGCCCCGCCGTGTCAAGCAGCTCGGTCACCGCAAGCCGCGCTTGCTCGGTCAGATTGCTTTGCATCTCACTCACCCCTTAATGATATCACCTGAAACTGCTCGAGACGCTCGGTATAATGCAACTTGGAATACAGGAGGACAAACGCGAAATAGAAGCCGGACGTGACGCTGAACAGGATATGCCCCGCGATAAACAGATAGCCGACGCACAGCGCAAGCGCGCAGCCGCAGCAGAGTCCAGTCAGGTCAAAACGCCGGAACAACGTGAACAGAAAGCTCATGCCCAGCTTTACATAGAGCCACAGCATGGTAAGCGCGCCGAAAACGCCGTAATAAATCAGAACCTCGAAGATGTCCATCTCGACGACAAAGCGCTGCGTGCCGCGTCCCACGCCGAAGAGCAGGCTGAACAGACCGCCCTCCTTCTGCATCGTGAAGGCGCGCATCAGCTTGCGCTGGCGGCCCGAAAGAAGCGCGGTGGCAATGCCCTCTTTGCCCGCGATGTCGCCAGCGGCACCGAGAGAGTCGCCGATCGTCTCAAACACCTCACCCTTGACGCTAAACACGGACAGAAAGACGAGTGAAAGCAGGAAGATAAGGGCGGTGATGACCATGCGCAGCAGCATGGTCTTGTCCTTTTTGGAGAAGAAACGCCAGATGGAATAGATGCCAGGCACGGCAACGGCCGCGCCTGCCGCGAGAAACGCGGTTTTGGTGCCGATGAGGAACATGGCCGCAACGGTCAGTCCGCAGGCAGAGGCGGCAAACGCGCGCCGCAGGCGCGATTCTTTTTTATCAATTTGTAGATAAACGGCAAAGGCAAGGGGCAAAAGAAGCATCATCACGGCCGTAATGTCGTTGCCGGAATAGAAGAAGCCGCGAAACCCGCGAAAGCCGAAACGGTCGCCATAGGTTGAATAACCGATACCCCAGATGTAGGGGATCAGAATGGAGAGCGAAAGCAGGTTAAGCGTGGCGATGATAATGTTGTGCAGCTTGCGCACAAGCTCCTGCTTGGTCATGCCGCACAGGCGGAACACGCGGGCGTAGACGAAAAGCATCGCGATGTTATACACAAAGCGGATCATGTACTGCGCGTCGGTCATCAGGTCGAAGCGATAGAAAAAGAGAAATTCTCCGAGCACAGAAAGGCCCCATGCAGCCGCAATGGGCAGCATGGTTAAAATAGCACGCTTGTCAAAGACGAGCAGCAGGTAAAGGCCGAACAGCCCGAATATAAGCAGGCGTACAAGAAGGCTCGGCGTCATCGGCATTTGAAACGGGTTGACGCGCGACGCGTTGATCTGCTCGACGATGAAGATAAACGCGCCGCTGAGCACATCAAGAATTGGGTTGATGATCAGAAAGAGAAAAAAGAATTTCTCCATTTTTGAAGTGATTTTCTGCATGAATTCACGCTCCTATATGAATTGACGTTATCATTTCAGAATATCAGTATAACACGGATAACCCGTGGAGTAAACTGCAAATCGGCAGGTACTCCCGCGCAGATCCGCCTTGTCGGGCGAAACGGACGGAAGACGCGTAATCAAAGGAGGAACACAGTGGAGAACATGCAAAAGCACACCAAGTTTCAGCGGTATGTGCTGCCGGGGCTTATTTTTCAATCGATCGTCATCGCGGGCGGCTATGGAACGGGCGCCGAGCTGACAGAGTTTTTCTTCCCATACGGCTCGCTCGGCGGTCTGCTTTCTATGAGCCTTGTCACGTTCGGGGTTTGGGGGCTTGTCTGCGCCGTGACGTTTGAGTTCTCACGCATATTCAAAACCTACGAGTATAAAAGCTTGTTTCGCGCGCTGCTCGGCAGGGCGTGGTTCCTCTATGAGATATGCTATATGGCGCTGCTGCTCATCGTGCTGGCCGTCGTTGCCTCTTCTGCCGGGCTCAACGTGAAAGAGGTGCTCGGCATTCATCCGTGGTGGGGCATCGGCTTTATGGCGGTCGCCGTATGCTTCCTCGTGCTAAAGGGCACGAAAGCCATCGAGACCTTCTTGTCCTATTGGTCTTATGTGCTCTACGCGGTGTACATTTTGTTTCTCATCCTCTGCTTCACGCGGTTTGGCGGGCAGATTTCCTATCAGCTTCATACGGTGCGTGAAATCGGCTCCGGCTGGATGATGGGCGGCGCAAAATATGCGTTTTACAATCTGGGTATCATTCCCGCCGTGCTGTTTTCGACGCGCGACGCACAATCGCGCCGCGAGGCGGTTTGCTCGGGCATTATCGCGGGCGCTGTCGGTATTATACCCGCGATTCTGCTGTTTGTCGCCATGACAGGGTTTTATCCTGAAATCACCACCGTTACCGTGCCTATTAATCGCATTTTCCGGGCGCTCCAAATGCCGTGGCTGCAGGCTGCATTCCAGATCGTGCTGTTCGGAACGCTGATCGAAACGGGCGCGGGCTTTATCAAGGCCGTGACCGACCGTTTCGAAAGCCCGTATGTCAAAAGCCGCCGCGAAGCGCCGCGCTGGATGCGTCCCACCATCACCGTCGGCTGTGTATCCCTTGGCATTGTGATTTCAAGCTTCGGCTTGACCGATCTGATCTCAAAAGGATATGGCACCATCACATGGGGCTTTTTCGTGCTGTATGTCATCCCGATCTTAACGGTCGGCGTGTATCAAATTGCCCGAAGCTCGGGCAAAAGGAAACGAGCGCAAAGTCCGGCGCGGCAAATTGGGCAGGCGGTGTGCCGCGAAGCAAATTGCGGGCATTGTTCGAGGCGATAGCGCATAAAGTGCGATACCAGCCGGCGCACATATCCATAGGCGGGAAGGGGGAGAGCCAATGGAGGAGGGAAACCCGCTATTGAGCATTGAAACACAAATGCTTGCTCTGTTTGGTATCATTGTGGCGAGCATTCTCGGAATCATGACGCTGCAGGGGCTGAAAGAGCAGCAAAGCGGGGTGTGCCCCGGAAAGGACTACGGGTTTATTGACACGTTGCCGAAGATCAGCACCACCATATTGCTCGCCACAGCCGTCTACTTTGTTTATTTGGCTTATCAAAATCACATGGCAAGGCCGGATAACCCGCGGCTGACGTGGCTGATGATCGCAAGCATCGCCGGGCTGTTTGGGTCTGTTATCCGCGCCGACATTGCCTATCTCTCCGTTATGCCTACTGCGGCGCGGCTTGAAGAGGAAGTGGAATAGGCGGATTCGGCAAGCGCTGCTGCAGCTCCTGAATCTGTTTTTGCATATCCGCAATGGTATTTTCAAGCTGTGTGACGGATTGCGCCTGTGCAAGGTCCTCGAGCAGCTGCTTTTGCGCGGCTGTGGTTTCCAGTACCTGCCCGATCAGCATCAAGAAGTTGCCGAGAAGGTTTTGCTCGTCGGCCGATAAATCACCGAGCAGCGCAAAGCCGATGACGGTCGCAATGGCCGACATCAGCTCAGGGGGGAGCGAAAAAAAGCCATTGCCCAACTACAAATCCCCTCCTTCTCTGCTATTATATGCAAAATACAAGGCGGCGGACTTTCGTCCGCCGCCTATGCAATTTAAGCTTTGATTAGCCAATGATACGCGTCCAGCCGTAGGTGTCTTCGACGCGGCCCCATTGAATGCCGGTCAGCTGCTCATACAGGCGGGTCTGGACAGGGCCGACGCGGTTGCCCGAAATCTCGAAACACTCGTCGCGATAGCCGATTTTTCCAACGGGGGAGATGACGGCGGCGGTGCCGCAGCCAAACGCCTCGGTCAGCGTGCCGTTTTTTGCGGCGGCGATCAGCTCGTCAATGGAAAAGTTGCGCTCGGAAACCCGATAGCCCCAGTCGCGTAGGATGGTCAGGCACGAATCGCGCGTCACGCCGGGCAGAATGGTGCCGTCAAGCGGCGCGGTGACGACTTCGTTGTCTATGATGAACATCATGTTCATGGCGCCGACCTCGGCGACATACTTGTGATGCACGCCGTCAAGCCACAAAACCTGATTATAGCCCATGTCGGCCGCCTTGTGCTGGCCCGCCAGGCTGCCCGCATAGTTGCCACCGCACTTCGCCGCGCCCGTGCCGCCCGGCGCTGCGCGGATAAACTCGTCTTCAACGCATGCACGCCGAGGGCGGCGTCGGTTGCAATGATAAAGGGGCGGATGTAGAGCGACGTAGCGGGCGCGGTGGGAATCCAGTCCTGGTCGAAGAGCACCAGCTCCGTCACGGCCTGTACGAAGTCTTCTACGGGCAGCTGCGCCATGCACATGCGCTTACACGAGCTTGCCATACGCTCCGCATTTTTTTCGGGGCGGAAAAGCTGAATTTTACCGTCCGGGCGGCGATAGGCCTTCATTCCTTCAAAGATCTCCTGACCATAGTGAAAAACCATGGCAGTGGGGTCGAGGGAAAGGGGGCCGTAGGGCACGATCTGGGCGTCATGCCAGCCGTTTTCGGGATCATAGTCGATGGTGAGCATGTGGTCGGTAAAATATTTTCCGAAGCCGAGGTTCGTCTGGTCAGGCTTTTGTTTGGGGGTCGTCGTGCGGGTTTTGGTAATGTGCAGCATATGTTCCGTCCTCCCATATCACACTTGAAAGCGGTTTGAAATTGGTATACACTATAGTCTAACCTGAGTATATCAGCGACAGATGCATTTGGCAACCAAAAGTTTAAAGTGTTACACAAAAAAGATTAAAATATTTAGTATTACTTCAAAGCGTATAAAAGAATGAACGGATAATATATAGCATATTAAATAATATGTTCTGTTTTGAAGGAGGAGCATTGATGAAGCGAACGATCGCGTTTACACTCGTTTTGTTGACGGCGCTTGGCGCATGTCTTGGCTTGCGTGTGCGCGCAGCGGGTGACGTGACGTTTACCGTGGTCAATGACCTGTTTGTGCCGACGATGAGCGATGCAAACATGCCGCTGCGCCGAAACGGACAGTCTTATCTGCCGTATACGATGCTGACATGGCTCATTACGGTAAAGGTGTATTATAACAAAGAGTATCAGCGTCTGCTGGTATATGACACCGACCGCATGCTGACGATGACATTTGACCTTGCCGCGGGCATTGCATATGACGACACTGGCACCGAGCTTAAGCCGAACGCCATTCGTTACAACGGCACGATTTATGTGCCCGTCAGCGTGATTTGTCAGGTATTCGGCTTTACAAGCTCCTACATAACATCATCCCCGCTCGGCAATGTTGTGCGTATCAGCACCGAAGAGGTCACCGTACCGGACGGCGTGCTCGTCGTGCGCGCGGCGGAGCGCATGCAGCAGATTTATCATGATTATCTTGCAACGAAGCAGCCGGGCCAGGAGCCGGGGACGCCGACAGACCCCGACCCGGAGCCGACTGACGATCCGCAGAAAGCGCCCAAGCTCGTCTATCTCGCGTTTGAAGGGCCGCTGAACGACGCGACCGATCGTATGCTGGACATACTGGCGGCGCATGGCGCTACGGCGAGCTTCTTCATCGGAGCGTCCGACGTACAGCGCGAAGACACGCTGCGCCGTATGTTTGCCGAGGGGCATACGGTTGGCATACTGGCGCCGCAGGATGAAACCGTGACGGAGGATACGATGCGCGGCGCAATTTCCGACACAAGCGACGCGCTGCGCGACATCTTGCACACGCGCCCGCGTTTGCTGTGCGTGCCCGGCTCTGCGGGTCTGAGCACGGCGGCGCGCGACTTGCTAGTTGCAGACGGTTATCGTATCTGGGAGAAAAATGTTGATCCAAAGGCGGACGACCGTACGGCGGCGGGCATTCGGCTCAATGTGGAATATCTGCTGAAAAAGATGACGCGTTCCGCGGTGGTGCGATTGACGAGTAACGACGCGGTGGCCGAGGCGCTGCCCGGACTACTGGATTATTTACATAATGAAGGATCTTCCGTCATCGCCATCCGGGAATGGGATACGCCGATTAACGGTGCGCGCGAGGTCCGATAGAGCAGGGGACAGGAAAGACGGCGGCGCGTGCACGCGCGCCGGAGAAAGGGGAGGCATATGAAGCAGGAAAGAAGCGTTACCGTGGGCAAAACGGTGAAAACGGGGCTTTCGTTCGGCTCGGCGCTTGCTATGGTCATCAGTTACACAACCTGGCATTCGATTGGCTGGGCGATTTTCCACGGGCTGCTGAGCTGGGTTTATGTGATATACTTTATGATCAAGTATTAAGCAGCTATAAAATATATTTGCTGAAAAGTGCACTCCCCCTGGGGTGCACTTTTTTGCGTTGAAATATCTTTGCTTGACATTTAGTAAATTACTGATATACTAGTATCAGTGAAATAGACGAAAGTGGGTATGCTATGAAAATTCCAACCGAACTCAAACATAAGCCGGTTGTTGTATGCGAGAATTATGGCAATGTAGACGGCAGATACGCCTATCAGACTGACGCGCAGGGGCTTTCGCTCGGGCTTGCACAGTGGAATGACCGCGGCAAGGTCGATATTTCTGCCAAGGTATGGCGGCATACAGGTGAAAAATGGTCGCGCCAAAGTGAGGAATTGCCCCTGCACCGTGTGCTTGACCTTGCCATTTTGATCTGCCGCTCAGCACAGTATTTTCGCGACAGCTATCGTTTCCCCAAGCTGTATGACCCGGAAAACCCGCGCATTGACCGCGTTGGCTTGCAGGGAGACGCGATGACGGTAGAAATCTGCACAGAAAACGAACATATTGATGAAGATGTGGCGCTGCTCGCGCGCGTGCTTGCTCAAGACGGCGAGCTGCTGGGCGAGCGCTTTACCACGCTGGCCGCAATTTTAAAGGAGATGGGTTATGGGCTCGACAGAGGAACGCAAGCGCCTGGCGAGGGAGTATAAGCAGGCACCGGCCGAGGGGGCCGTCATTGCGTATGTCTGCTCGCCTTCGGGCAAACGCCTTGTGATCGGCTGCCCCGATCTAAAGGCACAGCAAAACCGGTTCGCATTTTCGGTTGCCACCGATTCGTGCATCCTGGCCAAGCTTGCGGACGATTGGAAGCAGCATGGCGCGCGGTCGTTTTCGCTCGTCGTGCTGGAAGAGGTAAAGCAAGGGGAGACGCAGGAACGACGGGAATTTTTGAGCGACCTTGAAACGCTTGCCGGTTTGTGGCGCGAAAAATACACAAAGGAGGAGTTGTATTGATGGAGTGTTCAGCGGTAGTCGCGCGGTTTCTGGACGCCGAGGGGCGCGTTTGCCAGCTGCCGGTGAAAAAAGATAAGCGCTGCCTTGTGCTTGCCTATCTGGCGGAGAAATTCGTCTTGGGGCGTGACTATACCGAAAAAGAGGTCAACGCGTTTTTGTCGGAGTGGCATACGTTTGACGATTTCTTTCTGCTGCGGCGCGAGTTGGTCGATCATGGTATGCTTGCACGCGAACGCAACGGGTCGCGCTACTGGCGCGTCGAAACGCCGGCTGAATAATGCAAAAAGCCCGAAGCCATTTGGCTTCGGGCTTTTGAGACCGCTGAAAGAGTCGACTGTCTTCGAAGATAGATGAAGCCCTTTGGGCTTTTGGCAGAGGCTTTCACCCAACATGCTATTTTGAGTTTTCAAACTCACTTCTTAAAATAGAATAGTATAGCCGGTCAACATATTGCCCGTCCATAAAAAAGAAGTCGCGCAAAGTCCCTTCGTATGTGCATCCGCTTTTTTCGATCACACGCTTAGATGGAATATTGATTGATTTGTGACTGATTTGCACTTTGTGCAGGTTCATTTGGTTAAATCCCAAAGCAATGACGGCTTTCGTCGCTTCGGTCGCTAAGCCCTGACACTGAAAGCTAGAGCCGATGCAATATTCAATCTCGGCAAAATGATTTTTGCTGTCAACCAAGAAAAAAGCGATTTGACCAATGCATTCGCCGTTTTCTTTTAAAATGATTGCCCAACGGTAATAGTCTTTCTTTTCATAAGAGCCGATGTATTTGTCTAATAGTTCTTTTACCGCTTCTTTTGTGACATACGCCGGTCCAGAATACAAAGACTGAATTTTTTCGTCAGATACCCAGTGTTTTAACATTGCATTATCGTCTTGATAAGTAAATTGTCTTAGAATAAGCCGCTGAGTTTCGATCGTCTGCGTTCCTATGTGTGTTAACATCGTCAAGCCGCCTTCGTAAACATAATAGTATCTTTGACCCGATATATCATATCATGCAGAAAGCAGAAAGTCATGTACGAGTTGAACTCATATATGACTTTTCTATGCGTGCTCCGCTGTATTAAGATATCACCGAATTTTTGAGTTGGAGTTGAACTGTTATGTGACAAAGATTATGCTCATTTGGCGAAGTCTAATTCAAACTTGTATCTGTCAACATATTTACCTTTGTTTTCTGTGTCATTAGGTAATGTAGCAAGCTTTTCAAACCCAAGACGCAAGAGTAGCGAAATTGATTTCGTATGCTCGCAAATAACATAAGCAAAAATTCTTTTCATATTAAGCGTTTCTTTTGCATATTTCACAATCTCTGATGCACATTCGCACATATACCCTTTTCCCACGTAGTCTTTGCACAACCAATATCCTAACTCACAAGTGTTTGTATTTCTGTCAATCGCCTCTAATGAACACATACCAATAAATTTTTGGGTCATAGAATCAAAAACTCCAAGTTGTAAGTATTTCTCTGAATCCTTTGTATAGTCGAGAAAGCTTATAAATCTCGAAGCATCTTCTTCTGTATAAATCAAGCTCGGGACACTATCCATATATTGAACAGTTTCTATATTACCAATTGCACAAACAATATCTATTGCAGTAATATAATCTAATGGAAATTTCATTTCCGTCCTATCTGTTGTAAGGATTACATTTTTCATAAGCCCTATTTTTCTCCTTCTCCTAATATAAATAATCTTTGCTTCAGGTTATCACAGATAAAGCAAAAAGTCATGTACGAGTTAAACTCATACATGACTTTTCTATGGTGGACTCTAAGGGATTTGAACCCCTGACCCTCCGCACGTCAAGCGGATGCTCTAGCCAGCTGAGCTAAGAGTCCATTGCGTACCGAACGAATGTTATTATACCAAACGAAAAAAGCAGTGTCAACACCTTTGTTTAAAAAAATTTTGTTGAAAAAGTCGGGCGGTGTGGTAGACTAATATTATACAACATACGGAGGGATTGAAATGCTGAGAACCAACCATGAGGATCTTCCCATCCTGCTCGTGCAGGGAGAGGTGCGGCATTCGCGTTCGTCGCAAGGCTATCGCCTTGATCCGGACGGAAACGCGTTTGTGCTTCCCGGCACGGGCGGCATAACGTTTAACGCCAAAATCGGCGACCGTGCCTGCGGCTGGGCGGCCGATCACCTTGAGCCGGGCGTAACGACACGCAACTCCGACGAGGGCTTTAACGCCGCTTACGGCGGACTGTCGTGCGTCGGCAACGTTGCCATTGTCGCTTCGGGCGACGCGAAAGGCGCGCGCGGTTTTGTCACCGGCAAACACGGCGGCTGCGAGCATTTGATCTGCTATTTTGACGACGAGACGATGGAAAAAATGTCGATCGGCGACAAGGTTAACGTTCGCGCACAGGGCCAGGGCATGAAGCTGCTCGATTATCCCGACGTTCTGCTGCGCAGCATGAGCCCCGAACTGCTCGCCGCGATGAACATCGAGACGGACGGCAAGCGTCTGCGCGTCGGTGTGGCGAAAATCGTGCCCGCCTCCATTATGGGCTCAGGTCTCGGCGCATCGACCTCTTACTGGGGCGACTATGACATCACGCTGCACGACCAGAAGATCGCCGAGAAATATGGTCTGAACGACCTGCGCTTCGGCGATATCGTGGCGCTTGTCGACGCCGATACGCGCTATGGCCGCACATATCGCACGGGCGCCGTCACCATCGGCGTTGTGGTACATAGCGACTGCGTGCTCGCCGGCCACGGGCCGGGCGTCACCACGCTGAT
>MEFT01000004.1 GCA_001725215.1 Clostridium sp. SCN 57-10 | reverse complement strand
CTCGGAATATCGCCTGGTGTGCCGACAGGACAACGCCGACCGCAGGCTGATGGAGAAGGGCGCGGCGCTCGGATTGGTCACTGACGCGCGCGTGGCCGAAATGCGCGCCGCGTATGACGCCTCCGAAGCCGAAATGGCGCGGCTGCGCGCCACCTATATCGCGCCGCGCGACGGGGTGAATGCGCTGCTTATCTCGCGCGGTACGTCGCCCGTATCGTCCGGCGTGTCGCTTGCCGAGCTGCTGCGCCGACCGGAGCTTGATTATGATGCGCTTGCCGCTATCGATCCCGCGCGCCCGCCGCTTTCGCGCAAGGTGACCGAGCAGGTGGAAATTGAGATCAAATATGAGGGCTATATCGACCGCCAGCTGCGCGAGCTAGCCGAGCAGCAGCGGCTCGAGAGCCGCGCGCTGCCGGAGGGCATCGATTATAGCGGCATTCAGACGCTGCGCATCGAGGCGCGGCAAAAGCTTGACCGCGTGCGGCCGCGCACGCTGGGGCAGGCGTCGCGTATTTCGGGCGTTTCACCGGCCGACATCGGCGCGCTGATCGTCTATCTTTCGATGGGGGGATTGCACCATGAGCTTTGATAACGTGCTGCGCGACGGTCTGCGCGTGTTCGGCATCGCGGAGGATGAGGCGGGCATCGCGCGCCTCAAGCGTTTTGCCGAGCTGCTTGACGAGGGAAACCGCGTGATGGACCTTACGGCCATCACCGAGCCGGAGCAGGTTGCGTCGCGCCATATGCTGGACAGCCTTTTTCTGCTCACCTGCGCCGATCTTACGGGCACGCGCGTGCTCGACGTCGGCTGCGGCGCGGGCTTTCCCGGTCTGCCGCTGAAATGCTGGCTGCCGGGGCTTGACGTTACGATGCTTGACGCAACGGCTAAGCGCATCGACTTTGTGTTGCGCACGGCGCAGACGCTTGGCATACCGGTGACGGCGGTGGCGGCGCGCGCCGAGGAGTATATCGCGCAGCGGGGGTTGCGCGGCGGGTTTGACGTGGTAACGTCGCGCGCCGTGGCCGATCTGTGCGTGCTTTCCGAGCTTTGCCTGCCCTATGTGCGCGAGGGGGGGCTGTTTCTCGCCATGAAGTCGGACAACGCGGAAACGGCGGAGGAGATTGACGGCGCACGTCGCGCCATCACCGTGCTGGGCGGTACCATTGAGGGCGCGCGCACGTATATGCTTCCCCAGTTCCCGCACAGCCGGCAGGTGCTGCTCATCCGCAAGACGGCACCCACACCGAAGGGTTATCCGCGCCGCTTTGCCAAAATCAAAGCGGAGCCGATTCGATAGAGACAGAAAAGAGGAGGATACATATGGAAAAGGCAAAGGGATTCTTGGCAGAGTTTAAGAAGTTTATCTCGCGAGGCAACGTGATGGACATGGCCGTGGGCATCATCATCGGCGGTGCGTTTACCGCGATCGTCAGCTCAATGGTCAACGATATGCTGATGCCGGTAATCGGCAAGATTATCGGCGGCGTCAATTTTACCGAGCTTAAGTTTGTGCTTACGCCCGCCGCCGGCGACGTGCCCGAGGTTGCGCTTCGTTACGGCAACTTCCTGCAGAAGAGTATCGACTTCCTGCTGATTGCGTTTGTTGTGTTCCTGCTGATTCGCACGCTCAACCGCTTGCAGCGCAAGAAGGAGGAGGCACCCGCTCCTGCGCCCGACCCGCAGCTTGTGCTGCTTGCCGAGATTCGCGACTTGCTGAAAGACGAAAAAGAAGCGAAATAACGCGCGATAGAATAGATCAAAGCGGCAACCACAGTGATTCTGTGGCTGCCGCTTTTTCGTGCGAGGGGGTTGCCTGTCGCAGCCAAATCATGGTTGTGAACACGGCCGCGCTATGATACACTCTATGAATAGAGAATGTTTCTATGGGACGAGGGAGGACAGCAATGCAGTTACATACGGAACGATTACGCATACGGCCGTTTTTGGAGTCGGATTTACACGACATGCATGAGTATTGTGCACAGGATGGGGTTGGTATCTATGCCGGGTGGGCTGCCCACACATCGCTGGAAGAAAGCGAGGAAATCCTTCGCGACTGGATGGCTGAGGGGCACAAACATGCTATTGTTTGGCTCGAAAACGGAAAGGTAATCGGTCATATCTCCATTGATCCGGATTCCGAAGAAGGAAGAGCGGATACACGGGAATTAGGCTGTGCGCTTCATCTACAGTATCACAGGAAGGGGATCATGACGGAGGCTATAAAAGCGGTGCTTACCTATCTGTTTACGACAGAAAATATCCAATTTGTTTGGGCATGCTGTTTTCAAAGCAATATGGCTTCCAAAGGTATGATTGAAAAATGCGGTTTCCGCTTGATGCAGGAAGGTATTTTTTGCTCTTCCTCGCTTGATCAAGAGTTTTCCTCCTATGAATATCGTATGGCAAAGCAGGATTGGCAAGCGATGAGCGACGGATGTGTCAGAGTAACATAGAAAAAGAGGAGTATTCATATCAGCTGTGGAGGTACCGAAATGAACACAATTCAATTTAAAAATATTTTATTTGCATTTGTATGCATTACAGCTTTTGCAATTTTTCTTGTGGCAGGTTTTTTCGCATGGTATTTCTTTATCCCGGCGGCGCTAGCGATCACCGGATATGTTATAATTGATCATAAACATTTACGGTGTCGGAAATGTAATGGGTTTACAAATCTTGACAGACTGTTGTATGCAAAGACACATAAGTATCATTGTAGTCATTGTGGAGAACGCGTCCATATCACAAAATGAGCATTTGGCATGGTTAAGGACACTTTAGGAATAAAGAGGATTGATATTTCGCGAAAGGGCGGAAAACGAAGGAGGAACCCGACATGTACAAAGGCACGCTCATTGCGGTAAAAAATATGGCTGAAAGCAAGAAGTTTTATCATGACATCCTCGGCATGAATGTGGTTGCAGATTTTGGAGCCAATGTTCAATTGGACAATGGCTTATTTCTACAGACGATGGATACGTGGTCTAAGTTCATTCACGAGAAAGATATTTGCCTTAAACATAACGCAAGCGAACTTTATTTCGAGGAAGCTGATATCGATGCGTTTTTTACAAAATTGAAAGAAGCACACATCGAATATGTACACGAGCCGCTTGAACATAGCTGGGGACAAAGAGCGGTTCGCTTTTATGACCCCGACCACCATATTATTGAGGTCGCAGAGGATATTATAATGGTTGTAAAGCGCTTCTTGAGCAGCGGACTGTCGGAAGAACAGGTTGCCGTGCGCATGGATGTACCGGTGGATTATATCAAAGAGTGTATCAAATCATAGGCTCTGGATTGATCAGGAAGAGTATGAGCATAACGGAGCGGCGGCCACAATTGTTTTGTGGCCGCCGCTTTTCCGTGCGGGGGTTTGTCTGTTACATCCAAATGATGGTTGAGAACATAGCCGTGCTATGATACACTTTAGGTATAAAGAGTAAATATATTTTGCGCAGGAGGGAGTAGAATGAAAAATCAACTTAAAAAAATGTTAATCTTGTTTTTTGCCATGTGTCTTTTTACACCTCAAGTTGCCCATGCCAATATGGCGGCGCCTGCCGAGGCGGATATTGGCTCATCCATTACATTCGAAAAGAATGATGAGATTGCTGTTCTTTCAGAGGTGTTAGACATTACGGTCAACGGTTCTCAAGCGGATATTGTTGCAACTTATAGGATGAAGAACACAACCGATAAAAGTATTTCTACACCATCTATGTTTCTATCCCCGAATATGGAAAGCAGTGATGTAAAGGTGGTAGTTAACGGTAAGGCGACAAAATTTACAGCGGAAAAATACGAATTGACCTACGATACACAGGCAAAATCAAATGATTGGCAATACGCCGTACTTATAAATAAGGTAGTCGCAAGCCTGGTGGATACGATAACCTTTACGATGGATTTTTCACCGGATGAGGAATATGACGTTATTGTTTCGTATTCCTATCGTCTTGGCGGGTATCCCGATTATGATTTTAATGTGAAAAAGGGTGTTATTGATTATTATATTGCCCCCGCGGCCATGTGGAAAAATTTTTCAAACCTGAAAATTAATCTCTATCTTGATGAAGCAATGCCGATCATTAAAAGCAGCAACCTTGCGTTTCATAAAATTGATACGCGCACCTATCAATATACATCAGATACCTTACCTCAAGAAAACTTGAGGATTGTCATAGATGAAAACTGGTGGCAGAATATTTTCAGCACGATAAGAAGTCCATATCTTCCGATGATGCTTTTGATGTTTTCACCAGTCATCCTGATCGTAGCACCAATCGTGATCTTTCTTGCGTGGCGCGTTCATAAAAAGAAAAAGCAAATGAACCAAAACTTCAGATGAGCATTTAGCGTAGTTAAGGGTATTTGTCTCAAACGATGTTCCTTAAGACATTCTTAAATGGCGCAAGCGCGCAGGAGGTAAAGATGGATATTCGAGCCGCACAGCCGGGCGACCTTGACCGGCTGATGGAGATTGAGGTGCTTACGTTTCCGCCCGTTGAGGCGGCGCCGAGCGCCACGTTTGCTTTTCGCATCGCGCACTTTCCCGAGTGGTTTTATGTGGCCGAGGAGGGCGGCGAAATCGTCGGCCTGTTGAACGGACGCCGAACGCCGCATGACTTTATCTGCGACGAGCTTTACGAGCCTGAGGGTACGTCACACGGCGACTGTTTTGCGCTTCTCTGCGTCGAGACCGACCCGGCATGGCAGGGGAGAGGGGTTGCCGCGGCGCTCATCGGGCGTATGCTCGACGATGCAAGATCACGCGGTGTAACCTGCGTGACGCTTGCGTGTAAAGACAGGCTGGTGCCTTATTACGCAAAGTTCGGCTTTGCGCGTGCCGGGCTTTCGCAGTCGCAGCACGGCGGTGCCGTTTGGAATGACATGAAGCTGGTGTTATGATAGGAGTATACGATGAAGGTTGCTTTTTTGGATCGTGACGGGACGATCAACAAAGACTACCCGGACGCCGAATGGACAGCCGTCCGCGCGCCGGAGCTGCTCGACGGCGCGGCTGAGGCGATGCGGTATTTGACTTCGCTTGGCTATCGCATCATCATTATCACCAACCAGTATATCATCGGGGAGGGTTTCATCTCTCTTGCACAATATGAAAGCTTCACGAGGCGCCTGCTTACCGAGCTGGAGGCCGAAGGGGTAAAAGTGCTCGACGTGTTCTATTGCCCGCACAGGCGGGACAGCGGCTGCGACTGCTGCAAGCCGAGGTCAGGCATGATCCGCGCGGCGTGTGAGAAATATCCGCAGATTCATCTGGCGCAGTCTTTTTACGCGGGCGATTCTATGGCAGATATGCAAATGGCGCAGGCGTGCGGCCTTTGCTTTTACGGCATCAACCTGCCATGTGAAAATCCCATTGGAAGCTTGAGTGAATTGAAGCAGCTGCTGTCCTGACGGAGATGCGGCAAAATGGCAGAGCGGTATCAAGGATACCGCTCTGTTTTTATGTATATTCCCCGGATGCGCGCATAACGGCAATAAGACCTCTGCAAAGCAGCATATTGTGTCACATCTCGTCGAGCGATACCAGTATATGGTAACCAATTCGCCTTTTTTCGTGCGTACCTTGTTATAAAATGGAGGCGAGGTGAGGGAAATGACGACGCTTTTCCGGACAAGCGCCAAAAAGCAGGAGTTTAAGTGGCTGCCGGTCGGCAGCATCGCGCGCAACCCGAACCAACCGCGCAAGATCTTTGACGAAGCCGCCCTGCGCGAGCTGGCAGACAGCATCGCGCGATTCGGCGTGATCACGCCGCTTACCGTGCGGCGGGTGGCGGGCGGCTATGAGCTGATTGCGGGCGAGCGCCGCCTGCGCGCCTCGCAGATGGCGGGGCTAACCGCCGTGCCCTGTTATGTCATGGTGGCGGAGGAGGAAGACAGCTCGCTGATGGCGCTTGTCGAAAACCTGCAGCGCCGCGATCTGGACTTTTTTGAGGAAGCACTAGGCTTGCTGCGCCTTACCGAGCTATACGGCATGACACAGCAGCAGGCCGCCGAGCAGATCGGCCGCACGCAGTCGGCCGTGGCAAACAAGCTGCGCTTGCTGCGCCTTGCGCCGGAGACAATTGCGTGCGTGCGCGAGTGCAAGCTGACTGAGCGCCATGCGCGCGCACTGCTGCGCATCACCGAAGAGGACAAGCAGCTTGCCGCTGCGCAGGAGATTGCGCGGCGTTCCATGAACGTCGAGCAGTCAGAGGCATATATCGAGCGCCTGCTCACCGAGCGCGCCACCCCCGCGGCGCGCACGCGCCGTCTCGTTACGCGGGACGTGCGCCTCTTTCTCAACACCATTACCCGTGCCGTAACCACCATGCAGCAATCTGGCTTTGGCGCGCGCATCGAGCGCCGCAACGAGGATGATATGATGGTGCTGACCATACGGATCCCTCAACACCCCCTGTAATGTTTCACGTGAAACAAGCCCCCCCTTTTTTTGTTTCACGTGAAACAGGCTGTCCCCGGTCGTAAAAGGCCGGGGAATTTTTTTTGCATTTCGTATAAGGAGGTGCTATAATAGGCTTATTCCGGTAAGGGAGGGATAGACGTGGGGAAAATCATCGCCGTCTCCAACCAAAAGGGCGGCGTGGGTAAGACGACGACGGCCGTCAATCTTGCGTGCTGCGTGGCCGAACGGGGGAAGCATGTGCTGCTGTGCGATTTTGATCCACAGGGCAACGCCTCGTCGGGGCTCGGCGTGCCTGTCGGTAACGCGGGCATCTATCAATGTATCTGCGGCACGGCGGAGCCAAGTGCCATTCTGCGCAAGGGACAATTTTGCGATGTGCTGCCGTCTGACATCAACCTTGCCGCAGCAGAGGTCGAGCTTGCGGGGCTTGACGACCGAACGACACGCCTGCGCGACGTGCTGGAACCACTGCGCGAGCGTTATGATTATATCTTTATCGACTGTCCGCCGTCGCTTGGCATGCTGACCATCAACGCGTTGACGGCGGCAGACACCGTTTTGGTGCCCATGCAGTGCGAATATTACGCGCTGGAGGGGCTGACACTGCTTATCTCGACCATTCGGTCGATCAAGCGCAATCACAACCCGAAGCTTGACATTGAAGGCATTTTGCTGACGATGTACGACGGCCGCACCAACCTTACGTTGCAGGTTTCGGAGGAAGTGAAGCGCCATTTCGGGCGCAAGGTGTATAAAACGGTGGTACCACGCAACGTGCGTCTGTCAGAAGCGCCGAGCCATGGGCTGCCCGTCATTGCCTACGACCGCTTTTCGCGCGGGGCGGAGGCATATCGCAGTGTGGCGGATGAGCTGCTGCACCAGAACGAAGGAGGGATACGGTGAGCGGAAAGAAACAACCGATGGGGCTTGGGCGCGGACTAGACGCGCTGCTGGGAGAAGAGCCGGCGCAAGGCGCAACGGGCATCGCGCTGCGTGACATCGAGCCGAATCCGCGCCAGCCGCGCACCTATTTTGACGACGCGGCGCTTGCAGAGCTGGCCGAGAGCATCCGACAAAACGGTGTGATTACGCCGATTACCGTGCGCAAAACGGGGCAAACTTATCAGATCATCGCGGGTGAGCGCCGCTGGCGCGCCTCGCGCCTTGCGGGACTTGACGAAATCCCCGCAGTTGTGCTCGATGTTGACGAGCAGACCGCGTATGTGCTCGCACTCGTCGAAAACTTGCAGCGCGAAGACCTGAACCCCATCGAAGAGGCCGAGGGCTATGAGCGCCTGATGGAAGAGCTTTCGCTGACGCAAGAGGGCGTTGCCGAGCGTGTCGGGCGATCGCGTCCCGCCGTGGCAAACGCGCTGCGCCTGCTTGCGATGCCCGAAACGCTGCGAGACCTTGTGGTAGACGGCACGCTTTCTTCGGGTCACGCGCGCGCACTGCTGCCCATCTCGGACGTCGAGCGCATGTATAAGGCGGCACAGACGGTGATCGAGCGCGAGCTTTCGGTGCGCGACACAGAGCGCCTGGTCAAGCGCCTGCGCGAAGAACAGGAAGAAAAGCCTGCGCCTGTGCGCGGCGACGCAATTTATATTGAGGACCTTCAGCGCACGTTGTCTCAGGCGACGGGGCGTAAGGTCACCATTCACCACGGCAAAAAACGCGGCAAAATGACCATCGAATATTACGGCAACGAGGATCTCGACGTGCTTTGCACCGCGATCCGCAAGCTGAAGCATTAAAGAAGGAGTAATGGTATGCTGGACATTAGAATGGTCCGTGAAGAAACCGAACGCGTCAAGACACTGCTCGCGCGGCGCGGCAAAAGCTATGACGCGGAGATAGACCGCGCGCTTGCGCTCGACGAGCGCCGCCGCGCGCTGATTTTAGAGAGCGAGAGCAATCAATCGAATCAAAACCGTGTGTCGAAGCAGATTCCTGTGCTCAAGAAGGAAGGGAAGGACACGACGGCTGTCATGGCCGAAATGAAGGCGTTGGCCGAGCAGACCAAGCTGCTGACGGCAGAGCTTTCCGCCGTGGAAGAAGAACTGCGCGACGTGATGCTCGGCATCCCTTGCGTGCCCGACGAGGGTGTACCCGTCGGCAAGGACAGCGAAGAAAACACGCCCATCCGCACCTGGGGCGAGCCGCCTGCGTTTGACTTTGCGCCCAAGGCGCATTGGGACTTAGGCGCCGACCTTGACATCATTGATATGCCGCGCGCCACAAAGGTGACGGGCACGCGCTTTTCCTTCATGCGTGCCGGCGGTGCGGCGCTTGAGCGCGCGCTGCTCAACTTCTGCCTTGATCAGAACACCAAGGCCGGCTTCACCGAGCTGATGTGCCCCTATATGGCGAACAGCGCGACGCTGACCGGCACGGGTCAGCTGCCCAAGTTCGCCGACCAGATGTTTAAAATCGAAGACACCAACTACTATCTCATCTCAACGGGCGAGATCCCCGCGACCAACTATTACGCGAACGAAATTCTGGACGGCGACCTGCTGCCCGTTTATCACACGACGAACACCGCGTGCTTCCGCAGCGAGGCGGGCGCGGCGGGGCGCGATACGCGCGGCCTCATTCGCGTGCATCAGTTCCATAAGGTCGAAATCGTCAAGTTCGTGCGCCCTGAAGACTCGATGGCCGAGCTTGAAACGCTGGTCGCCCAGCCGGAAAGCCTGCTGCGCGCGCTTGGACTGCCGTACCGCGTCGTCGTGTGCTGCACGGGCGACATGGGCGCCAACCAGGCGAAGCAGTATGACATTGAGGTCTGGATGCCGTCTTACGGAAAGTATGTAGAAATTTCCAGCTGCTCCAACTATGTGGACTATCAGGCGCGCCGCGCTGGTATCCGCTTTAAGCGCGAGAAAGGCGGCAAAACCGAGTTTGTTCACACGCTCAACGGCTCGAGCCTGCCGGCCGAGCGCGCCGTCGCCGCCATTTTGGAAAACTATCAGAACGCGGACGGCACGGTCACCGTACCAGAGGTACTGCGCCCCTATATGGGCGGGCGCGAGCGCATCACGAAAGAGTAAGCATCGACGAGATACGCGCGGCGGCTGCCCACCGCCGCGCGCAGAAAAAGGGGAGTGCCGCATGAAAATCACCATGCCCGCGCCGCTGACGATGGCGCTTGAAACACTGTGCTCCGCAGGACTTTCGATTGCAAGCTTTGTGTATGCCGTGCGCAGCGGCCAGGGACTGATTTGGTATCTATGGGGTGTGCTGTGCGCCGCTGTCGCAATCTACCTCGGGGTGACGCACGCGCGCGAGCTGGTGCGTCCCAGCTTGACGGTGAGCGAGCAGGGTCTTGTGTGCTGCGGCGAGTTTGCTTGGCTTGGCACGCTGCGCTGGCGCGAGCTTTCGTCCGCTGCCGTGCGGCGCGTGCGTGGGCGGCTTGTGCTTGAGCTTTCGGTGCGTGACGGCGCAGCCTTCTGCGCGGAGCGCGGAAAAGACGCGCGCAAGCTGTGCGAGGCAGACGGCACGCTGCCCGTGCGCATTGTGCGCCGTGGGCTGACGAGTATGGCGCAAGCGCGCGACATCGGTGCGGAAGTGGGGCGTCGTATGGGCTGTGTGGTCTAAAATATTTGCCCAAAGCGCGGGCAAGATATTGACAGTACGCCATTCGGCGTGTTAAAATGTATAAGCTACCCATGGAGAGATGGTCGAGCGGTTGAAGGCTCCGGTCTTGAAAACCGGCGATGTGAAAGCATCCGTGGGTTCGAATCCCACTCTCTCCGCCAAGCGATATGCCGCGCGGAAAGCGGCGTATCGGTTCGCGGAGCCGTGGACAAGTTTATACGGAGAAGTACCCAAGTGGTGAAGGGGCTCCCCTGCTAAGGGAGTAGGGCGGTAACACGTCGCGAGGGTTCAAATCCCTCCTTCTCCGCCAAAGCCCTGTAAGTTCAATGCTTACAGGGCTTTTAGTTTTCTAAGAATGAGTTTAGGTTTTCAAAAAGTGCATTAAAATGAGAAAAGATAACTCCTATTACTCCCGCTAAATTGAGCGCTTGATCCAATAAAACGGTCGATACAGGAACCCGTATCGGCCGTTATTTTATCTTCGAACAACTTCGCCAATCTATGCAGAACACCACAACCATCACCTCTCGGGTGCATACGCTCTTGTGCGAGCCGGGTCCATGAACAGTCCGCAACATGTAAGCTTTCTATCATATCGACATTCTTGAGATTCTGATAACTTCCGACATAGGATGCATGATAAGCTTCATTTAGCTTATACTCAAGGAGCTCAATACCCTCAAAAGCAATAAAAAACCTCGCCCTGTTTCTTCAGGTTGAATGATAAGAGTCGGTAAATATGCGCGGTGTGCATCTAATCCTAATAAGCTTCGTGCTTAGCACGGGAGGATGTAATGATGAATAAAGATACCCTTAAGCAAGACATGTCTCAATTTATAAACCTGCAAAACTACATCGGCCTTAAACTGAAATTAAATGGAACGGAAGTGGTAAACTGCATTCCAATCGCTGCAAGCAATGACTTACTGTTTGTTTTAAGGTATCAGGATTTTATGCCGGATGGTTTTGAAATCCTTCGGCTAATGGATATTCAATCTTACGACTATTCTGATTCCTGCCGATATTTTGAGGAGATAGTAAAAAAGGAAGGGGCACAAAGTTTATTAAGTGATAGCTCTGATATAAATATAAGCAATTGGACTACTGTTTTTACGTCAATTAAAGGACTGGACGATATTGTAATTGTTGATATTGGAAAGGAAGATGCTGTTATTGTCGGGCGTGTTGCCTCTATTCTAGAAGACAGTGTTAGAATGCATTGTTTTAGTCCAACGGGAGTATGGGATGATGAAGAATGGGCGGAGCCCTACAAAAATATAACGGGTATAAAGTTCAAAAATCACTATACTAATATATATACAAAATACTTACCAGCTAAATAGGTATGCGCTACTGTCCTTGCGGTCGTAATGCAGGGGAACAGAGAGGGATGGATTGGAGACACATTTAAATTGCCGACCATGGCTATAAAAAGAGAAGGTGCTATTCATGACATATAAGTGTCCTGTTTGCGACTACGATGGTTTGCTTGAACCAACTTATTATGATGACGTACATGGATCAGATGAAATATGTCCTTGTTGCGGTTTTCAATTTGGATTAGATGATTATCCAGATAAAGAGGAGGGCCAAAAGATTTGGAGACGGAAATGGATAGAGGGAGGGTGCAAATGGTTTTCAGATAGTAGAAAACCACGACATAATTGGGAACTGAAAAAGGAAATACCTCCTGATAGCAAATAAAGCTTGAAAACAATTAAATTTAGCAACCCTACGAGCTTTATCTGAAAGAAATGGGTGCTTTTCTGAACTTAGATAGGCTTGGAATGCATGCGGATGCCAACGGATTACAAACTTAAACAAGCCTAGAGAATATCGTACTTATTACGGAAGCGCCCCAGTCCATATTCGGATGGGGCGCTTATATTTATAGTTGATTGACCCTTTACGTCCCCAGTAGCTTTGCAAATCGATGCAAGAATACCACTATCATCTCGCGGGTGCAAGCACTTTTATACTGCATATTGCCGCTGCCATCACCGGTGATGAGGCCGTTCTGCTCCGCCCAGGCACGCGCCTCTGTGCTCCAAGGCTCTGGTGGCTGCGCCTTCTGCTGGGCAAGGTAGCCGTCCAGGAGCTTGTTAAACTGTTCTTGTGTCATATCCTCCTCCATTTCCTGCTGCGAGAAATAAAAGCAGAAATATTGCTTGCTCTGCGCGTACATATCACCGATTGGCGCACGGCGCTTTGCGGACGCGGTGCTCTGCGGGTCATGCACCAGCACAGTATCACTATCAACGCCATACCACAGGATGTAATGCCCGCCGTTTGTCCAACGACCCTTGCCCATTGAGCAGATCACCGCGCCGCCGGACTGGATGCACGCAAGCGCGTCGGCGTTGCGCGGCGTCTGCGTCATAGACAGCCCATACTTCGCCGCCAACCGCCCGAAAAATGCCCACGACGTTCCGTCATTGGCCGTGCGCGTTCCCGTGTCGATGGCAAAGCGGCACATGTCCGGCGGCGTCACGGCCGGGTCACAGCAACTAGCCACCAGCATGGCGGCACAGGTCGGGCCGCAGGCGGAATAGCCGATGGTCTCGCGCGCGTCGCCGTCGATGGTGTAGGGCTTGTCCTTCCACAGTGGATCCCGCTGGCTGTAATACTTAATTGTCATTGCAGCGTTTCCGCGGCGTCCTGCACGCGCTCTGCGGCGGTTTTAACGGCGGCAGCATCCACCTTGCCTTCTGTCACAATGTACGTCAGCACGGACGCTACGGCGACAACGGCGCCCGACACGGTGTTGATTGTGGCATCCAGACCAAAGACCATCGCCAAGCCGGTGACGATGCCGGCGATCATTGCCCACAGCTTGCGGCTCATAAGCTTTTTCATTCTTTTCCTCCCTTCATCCAATCTTGATTTTTCAGGGCGGCATCATAGACGATGCCGCCCTGCGTATTTTCTGCCTTGCTTTTGATCGTAGTCGACGTGATGGCGACCGCGCACTTGGCCTGCTGCAGGCCGATCAAGGCGTTCAAAATACAAGACTGCCCGTGTGTCCCGCAGGATGCAGAGGCGGCAGAGAACAAGCGCAGCATCTGTAATGGCAGCGTCCTCGGCAACGGGCAGCAGCGCGGGATGATTGGAACCCCCAACGTTTTCACGCAAGGCCAGCCCGTGACAGTGCGTAGCCGACCACTGCGGCGGCAAGTAACCATATGAGCTTTTCGGCGAGCGTTTCCCACCGTTTGCCGGGCTTTCCCTCGAGCTCGGACACTTTCTCGTCAAGCCCGTCGACCTTGTCCGCTATGTAATTCTGCTTGGTGACCATAACTTTTACCGCCGTGGCCAGCTCGGACAGCGCGGTGGTCGTTTGTTCAAGCTTGTCAATCCGCTTGGTGTTGGATCGGGCGCGTTGTTCTATCTCGGTGATTTGCTTGATTATTTCTTCATTGGTCATCGGCAGTACCCATCAAGCCTCCATATTCAGCGGGCACGATTTCCGGCAAGCCGAAGTCATTGATGATCACATCGGCGACCGCCTGTTTGAGCTTTGCCGGCACTGCCTCGAACTCGGTGCGGCCCTCCGCCACACGACATGCAAACAACCTAGCCATCATTCACACATTCCTTTCAAATATTGTAGTAGCTTACGCATAGACGACGTTGGCCATCTCGACCAGGCAGTCCTCTAGCGCTTGGTTGTTTTGGATGGTCGCCGCGAACTGCGCGCGGAGTAAGGAAATCTCTTCCTGAAGTTTAGACATCTGAGTACCTTGTGCCCTATCCTTAATAACCTGTGAAGGTATACTTTGGTATAGCGTAGAGGACTCTCGATTATAGTACCAAAATCCAGAGGAAAGGGCTTCTATCGATAAGTCCGTTTCAATTCTTACGAGGCTTGCTCCATCGACTTCATAGCCTTGGAGGGCGAAGTCCGCGATCGCTCCAATCACGCGCTCGTTTGCAAGTTTTAAGATCATACAGACACCTCCTGTAAGTACGCGATTTCTTTGCACAGTTCCGCTTTTCGTTTGACTAAGATAGTGGAGGGCGTTACACCAGAGCGGTTATGAGCGTTGAAACTTGTAAGGATACCATTTGCATAAATTCCAGAAGGAGCTGTAAATATGGCAGGAAAATTTTGAAGTGTGAGCCGAACTCCAGAGCTGTACAGAACATTTGCAAAATAGTCCTGGGCATAGGATGCGTCTGGCTGATTGTAAGTTGAATACGAGGCAATCAATGTGAGTGTCTTAGAATAAATTACGATTGAAGACGCAAGCCTAAGCACAAAACCTAAGTCGGAATCCACACCTCTAAGAGTTGCTGATGTTCCATCATCAGTCGTTACTCTAAGGGAATACATAGAGCTTGGATCTATGTACTCGATTCTTCCTCGGTTCCCTTGCACCCCATTTCGATAGATCGCATTGGAGCTGTAGTCAATATAGCTTCCGTAGAGGGAAGTCAAGGGGTTCAAAGGTGCTTCCAGAGTCGAAAATGTTCTTGAGCTCCAGTGATACAAAATAACAGCACCACTGACGGTAGAGGATGTTCCACCAATCATGATAATGTAGTCTTTTGTTTTTGTGGTGCTCATATAGTTTCCAAGATAGGAGTTCGTAATTGACACACTGTTAGACAATGCCCCCGTGGTCATGTTTAAGTCGCTTATTGTAACAGTGTTCCCAGACCATGTTAACACCCTCGCAGTTCCAGTATCCCAGTCATAGAATCGCCTGCAAGGGTCTATCGCAGTTGCAACTCTTGGAAATGTTACTGATCCAACTTGTTGAATCGTTGAATAGTTGTATCGATATAGTGTCGGGGTATAGGTGTAGTACTCTGTACTGATGACCTCCTCTCTAATTGCTTCCCCATCTACGACACGACGAGCGCCAGTCGTGGAGTCAAACCAGATTGGCTTTTCAACAGGGGGGGATTGCATCTCTTCCTTTGTTAACGTAAGAGATGCAATAGAACGATACTCCGTGACATTCGCGATATAGGACTTTCCACCGGATCTTATATAGTCCGTTGCTCCATTAAAAAAATACGCACCGTGAGTTGAGGAATAGATAAGATAGTACCACGCCCCAGCCTTCCCGTAAAAAGTCGAATAGACAACCCCGGCGTGTGCGGTTTTGATCGGCTTTATTCCAGTGTTCTGGATGTTAAGCGAAGTCACTGGCCCAACATTGGTATGGAATTTAACTCGCACCGTCGCGCCATCTGTCAGCATAAAGCCAGGTTGCGCAAGTGTCAGCGCCGACGCCGTGCCTGCTGTCGTACCGCTGGCGGCAAGAAAATCATCCTGCAGCGCCTTGTTAAAAGGATTGCCTGCTTGAACAGGCTCGTCCGCGCGTTCGTGATACTCATACCGAAGGAAATTGTGTTCTTCGTCGTAAACCGCGTATCGATTCGGCTTTGTCGGTACGCGGTCAATGTGTTCTATCACTGTCCTGCCTCCCCGCTATATAAATCTGTGCCGCTGTAATACCACGCCGCGGTGGCGTTGGTGAGCAGCCAATCGATATCCACCAAAATTTGCTCGATGTCGTTAGCCTCGCTATAACCCATTCTGTCCATGCCGACCGGCACGGCAGGCGTATTGGGCAACGCCGCATAGGCCGCGCGTATCGTTGCCAGATCGGACAAGTATGCCGCCATTTGTGTCTCGGTAGGAATGTCGTGCATCGCCCAATCGGTTTTGGGGTTGACGGCACACGCGCCGCCCATACCGGCAATGCGCGCGGCGACGTATCGCATCGCCTGTCCGACGCGATTAAGGTCGGAGGCGTTGTAATACCCTTTGGCTGTGCGCTGTTCTACGTCGCCTTGCGTACGGTCTGTAATCAGTGTCTCTATCATGTTTACCTCGTTTCTACCGCGGCGAGGACCGTATTGGACAGCGTAATCTCCATCTTGGTGAGATTCCCCACGCTGCCGCCCTCCCATGTGTTTGGAAGCCCGAGGCGATCGCCCAGGCGCTCGCCTTGCCACACAACGCGCGCGCGGTTGGTGCTGCGGCGGGCGTAGTAGTCATAGACGCGCTGTGCGGCTGCCTGTCCGATGGTCGGTGAAATCAGCGTCGCGCCGGTCACCGCAACGGCGTTTTCTTTGTCGGTGGCGGTTGCATTTGGGTTGGTTACCGTGTGGATTGCCGTTGTATCCTTGTATTTCACACCGCCGATTGTAACGCCTCCGCTGCTGTCTTGCGTGTAGCTGTGCGATGTGACGGAGACCTTGGTAACGACCGCAGACACCTCGGCGCTGGCACCGGGAAACGCACGGTTTTCGTGAACCGCTGTTTCCTGCGTTGGCAGCGCAAATATGCGGATGCCTTCGCACCCGTCAGTAGAAGCGCACACTCCCCATGCAAATAGCACCTGATGCATCGCTTCACGCCGCGTGCAGGGCAGAATTGCGCCGCTGAGGTTTGTGTCCGCGACCTCAAACACCAAGCTAAAATCGCTACCTACAATCTCTTGCAGAAGTACCGCTGCAGATTTATCACGGTACACGCCGCCCGCGATTTTACTCTCCGCCAGCACGCCGAAAGCATCGTAACAGCTAACGTCATACACACTTTTCGCATGGCGCGCGTGTTTGCCGATGTAGTACACGCCGATGAGCCCGCTGTCGTTTTGGACTTCGACCGGCTGCTTGAGCTGAAACATAAAGTCGATGTCCTCCCGGCTGTCTACCGTCCAGCGCGCGGTAGAGACAGGAAGTTCAAGCGCGAGCAGATCCATCTGATTGACAATGGACGCGCGCCGCAGCTCCGTCATGCCGAAGTAACGATAGATGCCAAAAAGGATTTTTTCAAGCTTCGCATGTCTGTAGGGCTTGGCCGTCCTTTTCAGCGTAATCACGAGCTTGTCATAAGCCGTGACTGCGCGGTTACAAAAGTAGCGCACTCCATCGGGCGAGAAGTCTTGTTCCGCTTTGAGCGTAGATTGCTGATACCATTTCATGTTGACAAGATCGCAGTAATCGCCTGTGGCGGTGTCAAACGCCAGCGATATCCCGACCGATGAAAACTGCTCGCTGAAAGTCACCGTTATGCTTGGATCGCTTGCAAACGTTCCGTTAGCACCGCTTATGGCCGACGACCAGAATGCCACCGGCTGATGTTCACGCAGCACGCGCGTGCCGTCGAGCAGCCAGTTGTCGGGTTCGAGCGTGATGATCGGTTTGGAGTCTGTGAGGCCGAATGGCAACGCGGCAAGGTCGGAAAATCCGGCTGCGCCCGAGGCTGCGAACGCCGCATCCGCGTCCGCGCCCGGAGCGACATCCTTATAGAGAATTTGCGTCTTACTCACGGCTTCACCCTCGCGTCCATCGGGATAAAGTTGACCTCGATTTCATCCCAGCAATTCACGCCGTCCTGCACCGCACGCAGCTTTCGTGCGCCAGAGGTGTAATAAGCTTCATATGAGATGGAGCTTTGCCCGTCGGCGGCTTCAAGCATGACGCTGTCGTCAACCGAGTGTGCCACAAGGTGATTCCACAGGGCGTCAAAGCCCGAATTGCTGTTGCCGTTGAAAAAGGTGACCTTATGTCCGATATAAGTGCCGATGACGTCACGCACCATGCGGCCTGTCATCGTACGCCCCGAGTTTTCTCCGTCGAGCACATTGAAGTTTTCCTCGATTGCGGAGATCGCGACGGTGACGTCAAACGCCTGACCGTTGATTCTGATGTAGTTTGGCATGATTATACCTCCGCCAGCCGCACACCGATGCGGCGGCTTTCACGGTTATAGGCGTTGAAGGTCGCTTTTCCGAGCTGGTATCCGTCAACAAGCGGCGCTTCGATGTTCATGCCGCTGCGCTGGTCGCCGAGCACCGCCATAAACGCGCGGTTCGGGGGAATAACCGAACCGGATGCGAGCATGGGAATAGGGGGGAGCGAAACGGAGCTGAATGAAGTCGGGGCTTTGGTCGGTGCAATAAATTTTCTGCTCGCACCAGAGAGTTTGCCCATACCGGTTTTTTCTGCCCAGTCGAGGCTGATGAGGCTGTTCCACCAATCTTCGATTTTACGCCATGTTTCTTTTAGCTTGTCAAGAAGCCAATCCCAATTGACGGTCACAGCCGTGGCAAGGCTCGCGCCTCCCGTTATCAGCATTCCAATGCCAAGCGGAAGGTTTGCTCCTGTGAAAACAAGAATTGCGCCGAGTACAAGAAGTGCCGCACTGACTGCGATGGTGACGGCACCGATCGGCCCTTTGAGGGCGTTTTCGATTGTATCCCAATTCAATGTCATTACGGTCGCAAGCGCACCAGCTCCCGCAAGCATCAACGCGATGCCAAGAGGAAGATTTACCCCAGTAAACGCAAGAACTGCGCCGAGCGCGAGAAACGCGACACTGACCGCTGCGGTAACAGCTCCGATCGGCCCTTCGAGGGCTTCCTTAATAGCCTCCCAATTTAATTGCGTTACGGTCGCAAGCCCTCCAGCTCCCGCGAGCATTAACGCGATGCCGAGCGGAACATTTACCCCGGTAAATGCCAAGATTGCGCCGAGCGCGAGAAATGCGACGCTGACCGCTGCGGTAACAGCTCCGATCGGCCCCTGCAAAGCTTCCTTGATAGCCTCCCAGTTTAATACCGTCACGGTTACAAGCCCCCCGGCTCCCGCAAGCATTAACGCGATACCGAGCGGAAGGTTTACCCCCGTAAACGCGAGGATTGCGCCAAGTGCAAGGAACGCGGCGCTGACCGCTGCGGTGGCGGCTCCAATCGGACCCTGCAAAGCTTCCTTAATTGCGTTCCAGTTCAGAGCTACTGCCGCACCAAGAGCTGCAGCCCCCACAAGCATTAATCCGATGCCAAGTGGAAGGTTAGCTCCTGTGAATGCAAGGATTGCTCCAATCACGAGCGCAAAACCGCCGAGGGTAGTGAGTACGGTGGTAAGGGCAGTGTTGACCTTTTCGTCCATCTCGTTCCAATTTTGCGACAAGATCGATACAAGCCCGATTGCGCCTGCGGCCATGAGCGCTATTCCAAGCATCACATTAGCCCCGGTGAACGCAAGAATCGCACCCACTGCGAGCAGAGCGCCGCTGACGTATATGGAAATAGCATCAATCTCTGACTGCATAATATCATTTAACCCATTGCCGAAAATCGGCTTGATTTTCGCATTGCCTCCGCTTGCCGCTTCGCCGCCGTCGCCGCTTAGTTGATTGATCTCGTCAAACGCCGCAAGCTGCAAGCTCGCTTTCTTTGCGGCATTTCCCACCCCGTCGATCGCTTCGGTTTCGCCATACAGCATTTTGGCCGATTCGCTTGACTGCTCGTAGGTCTTTCCAAAAATGCGCGACACAACATTCGCGACGACGGTGGCAACGCGTGCAAGAATGTTGACGAGCGCTGCGAAAGCAGGGATGGCGATCGCAACCACCGGCTGTATCATCGTAAGCAGCGCGCCCTTCAGCCGCCCGATTGCCTGCGTCGCCTCGCTGTTGGTCTTAATCGCCTTCCACATCCACTGTTGAAAGCTGAGTAATCCTTTTTTAATGAATGAAAACGAAAAAACTTTTTTCAGTGAGTTCGATACGCCCTTGCCAAAACTGTTCATAAGCTTTTTTGCGCGGCTGATCCCCTCGCCCATGCGCGAGCCGCTTTGACGTGCTTGATCTAGCTTTTGCGCTATACCACCTGCTTGCGCCTTTGACTCGGCAAGCGCGATTTTTGCGGTGCTTACTGCATGTGCCGCCTGTTCCGCCGCGATTGCGGCATGGGTGTGCTGTCCGACCAAAGCGGCCGTGGCGGCACGCTGCCGCTCTAAATCGGCGGTGGCATCTGCAATCTTGTCGTCATACGGCTGGACTGCGGAAATCAGCTTTCCATGCTCTGCGATCAAGGCGTCTGCTTGTGCCTGCTCCGTGCCCGCCAAAGCGTCCGCTCCGGTAACGCCGGATTTCCACTGTTCGTCCATTTCCTTTGCGCGCTGCCGAGCCGTTTCGATTGCCGCCTCCGACTTCTCAATTTGCGCCACGATCGCTGCGCGCTCGCGTTCTTGCCGTGCGAGCTCCCCGGCGATCTCGGCTTCTTTTTCGCGTTGCTTTACAAGGCAAGCCTCCGCCGCAGCGAGCGCCGCGATGGCGTCTGCATCCGCTTTGATCGTGTTTTTTAAGTCCTCTTCTTGGTCATTAATTTGGGACTTTAATTTTGCTAGCTCTTTTTCAAGCTGGCTGTTGTCAAGTTTGACGTTAAACGTTATCTCATTATCTGCCATGTAGTCACTCCTTTCGGTGCACGCGAGACGTCTTATATTTCTCGTGACAATTTAATCAAAACGAGGTTGGGCGGCTTTTTTTATCGAATCCATTCGCTCAGCAGCCGCTGCTCGTCCGGCGTGTATTTCGTGGGCAGGTCGACAAGGTGCCGGTTTTGCCGATACCATTCACGGTCGGATTTATCGAGAGCCCTGCCTTTGGCGAGCTGCGAGCGGATGCGCACAATCTGCGCGAACGTGCAGTCTCCAATCTCCATATAGGCCGAAGTAAACGTCCACCAATGCAGATAAGGCAACGCGCGTACTTCCGTGCCAAGCACCCGATTGATAGGCGCCACCACCTGCTTAAAATCCTGCTCCCAGGACATCAGCGGCGGCGACTTGCTGTGCCCGCCCGCATCCTCACCGCCCCCGAGGAACCAAAAGCATTGCCGGATTGCCTCCTCGTAATGCTCGTGCGGCATATCGTCAAATGCGGGATAAAAGATCATGCAAACCGCCGAAGCCTTTTCCGCGTCCGTCAGCTCCGTATCGGACAGGGCGGCGCATAGATCAAGCGCCGCCCGATAGTCCGAACGGATGTCGTACTGCGTGCCGCATACCTCGACGGTCGTCGGCAGCTCGTACATCATTTCTTATATTTTTCGGCGTACTTATTGAGCCGCGGATTTGTCATCTTTTGCTCGCGAGCAAACGAGGTATCGACCCTGTCCATGACGGCGAGCATCAGGTTGCACCATACAGGCAGGCCGTCGGCGAGTGCGTAAACGTTCATTGTGCCGAACACAGCGGCGCAAATGTCCGCGCCGAACACGCCGTCCATCAGTTCGCGCATCTCGGCATCCATTTCACGCGCCGTGTCAAAGATTTCGCGCTTGTCGGCAACCACAGCGACGCGCGCTTTGTAGTCGTCCTGCCGCTTATCAAGCGCGTCAAACACCTCAAACAGCTTGCGCACAAAGTCGGCGTCGGTTGGGTTGAACGCGATGGTCGCCTTATCGTTGACGGTATATGCCACGACGCCGTCGTCAAATTGCAGCGTTTCGTTACGCATCGATTTATGCCTCCTGAGTGAAGGTCACAACGCCGTTCGCCACAGCCGCCGTGCCAATGACACGCGTGCCGCCAAAGGTCACGCCGATCGGCATACCGACGCTGCTCGCGCCGCCGAGGCCCGACGGCTTGACCGCGCACGAGCTGTAACGCTCGGCAAATACCGCAGAGTCGGCCGTGCCTGCGTAGGCGTGTACGACCAGCATGTCAAGATTGGCAAGCGCCGCGGCGTCCTGGTTGCGAATCGCCATGTTCCAGATTTTCTGCTGCGCCGCGTCGCTGGAATCGATTTCGCACGGCTCGAAGGTCTGCGTGGTCGTCGGCTTTTTGAGCTTGGTATACACCTTGCCGAAAATATCGGTCTTGGTCTCCTCGCCCCAGTCCATTTCCATCGAGCTGTCCTCGACGCGCTTGCCGACGGCGCTCCACACAGGCGCCGCGTTGGTTCCCGTGTTGAGATAAAGAATAAGCAGATTGCGCTCGGCCACCGAGCCGGCGGGGGTATTAAAGGTCATGTCAGCCATTGTTGTTCACCTCATAATTTTTTTTGTGTTGTGCCGAGAGTCGCACCAAATAGATCGCTGCGCCCTCGTTCGTGTTGTACAGCGCTCCGTCCTGCGCCGTCATTTTCTCTTGGCCCGGCTCGTCGCCGAAGCGCGGCGTGAGTCCGCGCACGCTTTGCTCCTGCACCCATGCTCGAAACTCGGGCACGCGGTCGACGCCTGGCGTCGTACCGAGGGCGGAAGCGCTGCCAAGCGCGCGATAAAGGCCAAAATGGTATTGGTTGAGCGCAGAAGTTCTGCCGAGGATATCGCGCTTGCGTTCAATCTCGACCAGACCGGACGGAAGAACGCCGTTGTTTGCGGGGATTTGGTCGGTGTAGTCGACGTGGAAGCCGTTCGCCAAAAAATCAAAGCCGGGGAACGTCGCGATCCACGCGCGCATTTGGTCAAGTGGGGTCATGATCTGCCTGCCTTTCTGCCGCCGTACATTTGCAGAACCGCCCGCATCGCGGCCGTTTCGGTAGGCGCCGTGTGCCGCAGCGGGAAAGCTTTCTGCGTGCCGCGGCCGTGTGGGTCGGGGCCGATCCCGCGCCTGCGGCATGGGGCGGGGTCTGAGCGTCAAACAGGTATGCGCTCTCCGTCTTCAGTACCTTAAGCGCCTTGCCGATGTCCATGCTTTGGGTTTTGGACGCCCTGAGCCCGTCTATGTCGAGTAGCGCCTTGATCGCCCTTGCATTTCTGCCTTTTGCGAAGGTAATCGCGTTGTCAAGCGCGCATTGAAATCGCATGTCCGCGATCTTCGCCGCAGCGTCTTGCTCGGCTCGTTCCGCTTTGCGCCGATATGTCTGAGCGGAGAGCCTCAGCCCGTCTCGCTCGGCGGCAAGCGCTGCAAGCGCTTGCTTCTGCGTCCCGATCTCCGAGCTGTGCCTGTCGAGTACTCGGTCAATGGCGTCCTTATCTAGTCCGAATGATGCGAGAAATTTGCGTTCCATCGATCCTCACTTCTCCGCTTCGCTTTATTGTCGGGGGTCGCATCCCCTGCGGCGCCGTAGTTTTGCGACTTCGGCCCGGTCAAAATTGGCATATGCGTGCCGCACGCTTGTTTGCCGGTTGGCTTATGGGCCTTGCACCCGGCACGTTCGCCGCTTTGCTCTGTTTCTCATCGCGGCACTCCCGCCCCTGTGCCGATACGCGATGAACCGTACCTGCGTCAAAATCCGCCTTCGAAGGGTAGTTTTTGCGCTTTCCAATTTTCACAGTATTTTCTTTTTGATTTTTCCAATTGGAAATTACACCGCGTATCTCCTGATGCTCCAATCATTTGGGGTTGCGCAAATTGTAACTATTTGTTACTATTTAGTTGTCCACCGAGGACAAAATAATTTTGGAGGTTACCACGATGTTTTTTAATTTTTGTAATTTTAGTAGCTGCTCCGATTTGCTTAAGGCGCTGTTCCAGTGCTTTAACGGCAGTTGCCCGAACTCCTAAGGTTCGATCTTTGCGGCCTCGCTTCATGCGGGGCCGCTTTTTTTATGCCATACCTTTCTTGCCGACAACTCGCCGGTCAGCGGCACGCGGCAGTCTGCTTGCGAGCGGGAGGGGCCGTGGGTTCTCCCGCCGTAACATTACTGATCCGCTGAAAAAGCTGATTGACTGCCCGAAAGGAGATCGTTTCTGACGCTGGACAATCCGTTCCAATATACTGCCTGCGGCTCTTGACAATAGTCCATTGCAATGGTAGTCTATAGCTGTGGATAACACGGAGCGCTTTGGATGCCTTCTTGGCTGTTATGGGTGGATTTTTTACTTAATTACGGCATCGTGTGTCCCTGTATCTTAATAATACTCCACACTAATGGAATAGTCAAGCGCAAATGTTCCATTACATTGGATTAAAATGAAGGGTGTTTTTTGTGACATTTGCTGAACGTTTGCACAATTTAATGGTGCGTGATGGAATAACCAACTACAGACTTGCCAAACTGCTCGACTGCTCTGCGTCGACCGTCGCAAACTGGCTTTCCGGAAAGGAAGCCACCATGCCGTTTTTGCAGAAGCTCGCCGGCGTCTTTGAAGTTACCGTCGATTATTTGCTGACGGGCGAATCAAAAACACCCGCCGAGACTGGCGCGCGCGACATCGGATTTGATGATTTCACCTACGCGATGTACCATGAGGCCAAAGAACTGACGCAGGAAAAAAAAGATATGCTGCTGCGCATGGCGCGGTTTATGCGGCAGGAGCACGAAAAGGAGAGCGACCAATCAACATGAGAGATGTTCAAGCCCTGTACGATAAACTTACCGATTCCGGGGTCAAGCTGTATCTTTGGGATCTGGGAGATGCGAGCGCGACGACGATCGCAATCGACGGAGCGTACGGAATATTCATGGACTTTGACAATATTGAAACGGCCGCTGACGAGCTTTGCGTCGTCGCGCACGAGGCCGGGCATTTTTTCTCGGGAGCGACGCATAGGGTCGATAGCCCGCTTGACGTGGTGGGCAGGCACGAGTGCAAGGCAAACAAGTGGGCGATCGCTCACTGCATCCCGGTTGACGATCTGGACGACGCGGTCGCGGATGGCTGCACGGAGTGGTGGCAGCTCGCAGAGCGTTTAGGGGTCACAGAGAGCTTCGTGAAAAAGGCAGTTTGCCTTTATACATACGGCAACCTCGCGGACGAACTGTATTTTTGAATAGAAAAAGCCCTTTCGGATACGGAAGCAGTGCTTGCCGGGACAAATCAAGCCGTCAGGAAAGCTGAAACGGATTCCTATGGCTTTTTCGTACGAACAAAGCCAGTAAAGTTGCGGTCTAGCCAATGAGCAGGGAGGTAACACGTTGCAATAGCTCAAATGCCTCCTTCTTCGCCAAGCCCTGTAAGTTCAATGCTTGCAGGACTTTTTGATATAAAAAGCCCCTCCCGTGATATTTACGGGAAGGGGTCTTGTATGATCCGGAGTAACGCTTGTCCAATGCCGATCTTTGCATGTGTGAAGAGACAGAAGTGTTGTTTTTACTCGGGTCCACACGCGTAGTTTTGGTTTTACGCATCATAAAAGCCGCCCGTTGGGGCAGCGGCAGCCGCTAGGCACATGTCATGTGAGATAAGTAACCTTATAGCTTTGCTATAAGGTTTGGCAGCATGATAGGGAAAGCTGCTGTTCGGCGGGCTCAATCACCGATTGGATCTTGGATGAGAGCCGCAACGCGAAAACGGTGGAAATGACCATCATTAATGGACGTCTGAGCTTCTGCGAAATGCACATGCCGCCCGCCGCCTACATGAATGGCCTCGCCGGATCTGCCGGAAAACACATGAAAGTGGTTCTCATAAAAGTCCGTTCGGAATAGTACATCATGCACATGGTTTCCGTTTGGCAAGGGGATGGCTTCGCCGCTTACCGTTGCAAAGCGGTGGTTGTGTGGATCTTCTTCGATTTCCGCAACCATTACGCTTCCCAAAATCTCGTGAACATGTCGCTGCCACCTAGGACAAGGCGGAGGGCACCAACGCGGTTGGCATAAATCAATATAATCCATTTTAAATCCTCCGAGCATTCTTCATAGAGGCCTTTCCAGACTCCGACTCATCTTATGCGGCACGAGGAAGATTGTGTGGCGCTCATACTTGCGTGAGTGAAGTGCCGTGTTGTTTCTATCGAAATACATTCGTTTGATGCAAATTTTATCAAGGCGATCGCACGCAGCTTCCGACTGATATATATTAAAAAGCATCCGAGTTTGATCGGATGCTTTCATGTTCTTAAGTTGCTTTTTTAATTGCTTTAATGATCCACAAGAGAATGACGGCGCCGATCACCGCGACGCATAGGCTCCAAATGTTAAAGCCTGTCACGCCAACTCCGCCCAGCAGATTCATAACAAGACCGCCAATCACGCCGCCGATGACTCCGACAACAATATTGGCGCCGGCGCCCATTTCGCTGTTTTTACCGGTGATCATGCTGGCAATCCATCCGGCCAAGGCGCCGATGATAATCCAACTAATAATACCCATTGCACTATCCTCCTTTATCATAGTTTGCACGTGGTGTGATTTTTCATACATGTTCAGCCAAAAATTGAGCCTGCCGCACTGCGTAACACTGCTAATACATATTTCTTCGGGCAGTGAAATAGGTTTAGCGGTTCACGATTTCGTTTTTTATGATGCGAGCAGATTGTTTTACATTTTTTCCTTTTTTCATTGCCAATTGGAAATGAAACCTGGCATCTCCTGCGATCCCAATGATTTGGGGTTGCGCATTTTGTAACTATTTGTTACTATTTAGTTGTTCCCAGAGAACAAACAATTTAGGAGGTCAAAAAAATGTTTTTCAATTTTTGTAATCTCAGCAGCTGTTCGGATCTGCTTAAGAAACTCTTCGAGTGTTTTAATACCGGTAGCTGCCCGAACGCTTAAGTTCGGTACCGATGGCCCCGCTTCGGCGGGGCCGTTTTTTCTTTTACATAAGTTTCGGTGTTCAGAGTGCGGATACCCGTTTCAGTCAAAGCCAAAGCGCCTTCCGGCGCTGGACGGCGCTTAGGCAAGCGATTAACGCGCGATGGTCGTATTGTCCGTCTTGCGGTCTCGCAGATCCTCCACGGCATTCGGATGCTCTTCCGCGCGGTAGTCGACGTTATATCGTTCCTGATGATGAGCAATTACCTGATGGCTTGCAACTCCGTCTACGTTGTGGTTTACTTTGTTTTGATAGAAGAAAAAGTCGTGGTCCTTTGGCAGCTCGCACACGGGAGTGTAATTCTCGCGGTTGGCGGTCAGCAGAATCTGCCGCCCCAGAACGTTGCGCACGTAGTCGCGCGTGTCATGGAACTTGAGCAGCGTGGG
>MEFT01000003.1:706-18692 GCA_001725215.1 Clostridium sp. SCN 57-10 | reverse complement strand
GGGAGAGGAAGAACACGCCTATCTGGTCGCTCCTAAGTCCTGTGCGCTCCATGGCCTCGTGCCGTGCGAGCGAAGCCGCAAGATGCATCGGAGAGCGGATGGGGAGCACATGCTCGCAGAGGTGCGGAAACCGCAGCCGGATAAGCCGCACTGCCGCGGGGCAGGCCGAGCTGATGACGGGGGTGACAAGCCCGCCCGTTTGAATCAGCTTGCGCGTATAGTCGGAGATGATTTCCGCCGTGCGCGAAACCTCAAACACAGAGTCAAAGCCCATATGGCGCAGGCCGGTTAGAATATAGTCGATATCATCCAGATTGTTAAACTGCCCGTAAAGCGTCGGCGCGGGGAGCGCGATTTTGTAGGCAAAGCGGTTTTGCACTTCTTCCCATTTATCGAAAACGGCTAGTTTTGCCTTGTGTGGGCAAACGCGGATACATTCGCCGCAGTCAATGCAGCGCTCCGTGGTAATGCGCGCCTTTCCGCCGCGGACGCGAATCGCTTCCGTGGGGCAGTGGCGGATGCAGGTTGTGCATCCTTTGCATTTGCTCACGTCGAGCGTGACCGAATGAGAAAACTTTTCCCGCTGCTCCAAGCGTACCCCTCCTTGCGTCGTTGTACTGATTCGCAGTTAAAAACGCGCGATGCTTGCGGCGCAGAATCTTGTCATTTCATATCAACCGTCATGCGTATCGTGGTGCCCACTCCTACAACGGAGTCGATCTCGAGGCTGTCAGAATATTTTTTCATGTTGGGCAGTCCCATGCCCGCACCGAAGCCGAGCGAGCGCACCGTGTCGGGCGCGGTGGAGAAGCCTTCGCGCATGGCGGCTTCAATATCCGGAATGCCGGGTCCTTGGTCGGTCAGCACCATCGCGACGTGTTCGGGAGAGATTTCCACGTCGATCACACCGCCGTTGGCGTGGATCACCATGTTAATTTCGCCCTCATACATGGAAATGGCGACTTTGCGGATGACGTCAGGTGAGGCGCCAAGCTGACGCAGCAGCTTTTTCACCTCGCTGGACGCGGTGCCGGCCAGGGTAAAGTCGTCGCCTGCAACGATGTATTGCAGCTTCAGGGCGTCCGGCAAGGGGCATCACCCACTTCCGACAGCCCGCTGCTGTACAGCAGGCCGCAGGCGCGGTACATATCAAGCTTGGTGCATAACACGACGATTGAGCGTTCAGCTGCAAGCTGCAAAAGCGCCGCGTCGGGCTGCTTTCCGCGCACAAAAATGATGCAGTGCATATCAGTCATTTCCGCCGTACGCACGACCTGAGGGTTGACAAGCCCTGTGAGCAGAGCGCCCTGATCCTTGACAAAGGCCAGCACGTCGCTCATCATGTCGCTTCCGCAGGCGGAACGGATTTCGGTATCAAGTAGGTCGTGGCCTGTTGCCACGGTAGCACCGAGAATTTCGGCAATCCGGGAGACTTTCATAGGCGCGACCTCCGTAATCCATTAGTCTTTCTGCATGTACAGGTCGAGAATGCGGTCGACCTCGTCGACGGTGAGCTTGCCGTAAACATCTTCGCCGATGGTCATAACAGGCGCAAGGCCGCAGGCGCCGATGCAGCGGCATGCGTCAAGCGAGAAGCGGCCGTCCGGTGTGACGCCGCCGACTGAAATGCCGAGGCGGTGCGAGATACGGTCTACGACCTGCTGGGCGCCCTTGACATAGCAGGCTGTTCCGAGGCAGACGGCGATGTGGTGACGCCCCTTGGGATTCAGAGAAAACTGCGTGTAGAAGGTGACAACCCCGTAAACCTCTGACAGTGAAACACCCAGTCCCTCTGCGATCATGATCTGCACCTCGACGGGCAGATAGCCGTAAATGTTCTGCGCTTCCTGCAAAACGGGCATCAGCGCGCCCGGGGTCTCTTTGTGCCGCGCGATAACCTCTGCAAGCTTTTCGGCCTGTTCCGCGGTTCCGTTGAACGCAACGGCCGTTTTCTTCTTTGCCATATTCGTCCTCCTTTGTAGCAATCTGACTGAAAAAGCCAGACTTCGCAACATAATCTTCATCAATTATACTATGCAAATATGCAAAATACTAGACCTTTTTACACAAAATATTTCGGATTTTTTCATGTGTTTCGGAGCGAACACGTGAAATATTACGGTGATGCCACAATATGCCGACAGGTTTTATTTAATAAGTATATTTATACCGATAAAATTGCAGCGATATGTATGCAGCTGAACGCAAATGGTGAGCAAAAAAGAGCCGCTTCCTAAAAGAAGCGGCTCTTTTGACTGTAGATAACATCGTGGAGAACGCCAGGCACTAAACAAGCATGGGCGTTTCCGTTTCGTTTATGGTGATCAATTCTTCGCGTATCATCGTGATAAACGCACGCCCGAGTTCGGGATCGAATTGGCGACCGAGACCGCGCTCGATTTCGGCAAGGGCTACCCTGACAGAAAGCGGCTCTTTGTAAGGCCGACGTGTCACCATGGCGTCAAACGAGTCGGCGATGCACAAGCAGCGCCCTCCAATGGGAATTTCTTCGCCTTTGAGGCCGCGCGGATAGCCATGCCCATCCCAATGCTCGTGATGCGCGATGGCGGCTGGCGTGACGTAGTCGAGCGAGGGGAGAAACCGAATGATGTCGATGGCGCGCTCGACGTGCGTCTTCATCACGGAAAACTCCTCTTCGGTAAGCCGAGAGGTCTTTGACAGAATGGTCTCGGGAATGCCGATTTTGCCGATGTCGTGCAGCAGACCGGCCTGACGGATCATTTCAACGTGGGCTGGGTCAAGCCCGATGTGCCGCGCGAGGGCAGCGGCGTATTCAGAAACGTTGTTCGAGTGATTAAATGTATAGTGGTCCTTGGCGTTGATGGCGGCCGTCAGCGCGTAAATCGTAGAAGCGTAACTGTCTCCGATATCGCGTTTATGCGCCGCGTCGAGCATGCCCTCCGCCTCAAGCAGCGACTGCGTTTCACGGTCTACGCCGGCATAGGTGATGATTTTGTTCTTGCCGGTGCGTTTGGCGCGGAAAACGGCCATGCTTGCGTTGGTCAAAAGCTCGGACAGCGTCGACGCGGAAACGGGGTAGGCGCAAATACCTGCGCTGAAGGTGAGCATACGGCGCGTGGAACCGCGCTGTATGGAAAGCATTCGATCAAGCATATCGCGGATACGCATCACATACTCAAGCGCTCTTGGCGCATCGCAGAAGGGTAAAGAGATCACAAATTCCTTGCCGCTGTAACGGAAGGCAGAGCCGCGGGTGCCGATCACGCTGAGAATAAGCTGCGCAAACTGCGCCAGCATCGTGTCGCCCTCCTGCGTGCCGTACAGTTCGTTAAACAGGTGGAAGTCGTCGAGGTTGAGCAGAGCGAGCACATAGCTGTCTTCCTGGGCAGAGTCAAGCTCTTGCTGGGCGAGGTCGTCAAAATGGCGGCGGTTGTAAAGCCCGGTCAGCGCGTCGCGCCGCGCCTCGTTGCGCATGGTGACGTACATGCGCGCGTTACGCATGGAAATGGAAAGTACGGCAGCGGCAGACTCGATAAACGTGAGATCGGTTGTGCTCATATGCCGGCGCTTCTCGCGCGACTCAAACAGTGTGATGCCGACGAGCACGCCGTCGCACTGAATGGGCATTATCCATTCCGGATTGAGGCGTGAAAGGGCGTGTTTTTCGCTGTCCCACATCGACTTATACTCGCCCGTGCGGCGAAAATCTTCGAAGCTGACGCACTCTCCCTGCGATGTGAGCCACTCGATCATCGGGTTGTCGCATGGCAGGCACAAGTCGCGCGCGCGCGTCGAGTCGGTTGTTTCGACCATGCGGTATTCGCGGCGCACCTCGTCGAGCAGCATGATATGCGCTGTATCGCTCGGCAGGTTAGTCTGCAAAAACTCTTTGTAGATTTTGATAACCTCATCGATGTCAAGCGTCTTGCTGACGAGCAAACTGAAGCGCTTGAGCTCTGCCTCGCGCGCAACCTGCCCGCGTACGAACAGATTACTCATGAGACGCAGCGTGACGTTGTAGATGATAATTGTGGCTGCCGAAAAGAACACAGAGAGCGCAACACTCTGATACGCCGCAAAAGCGGGGAAGTTCTGCGTCAAGAACCGGTCGGCGGGCATATAGGATGCAAAGAGGAACAAGGAGGTAAACACCGCCGCAATGGCATAGGACGGCGCACGTGACGCAACGTGCGTCAGCGTGATGACGCGGCGGCGGTAGAGTGCGAAGTAGACGCAAAGTGCGTTGATCAAACAGCCGAACGTATCGGTCGGCAGTGAGCCGACACTGGGAAAAGCTTGCGCGAGTGTACCGAGCAGCATGAAAATGAGGCCGATGAAGAGCGGGCGGAATGAGCGAACGGCAATGCCGTCATATTTAATGCTGCGGTAGACGATGCGCACCGTCGAACCGAGCACGGCAAACGCAACGAGAATGGGAAGAACGATCCAGATATGCGTGGTGTAAACGAAGCTGCGCTGACCCATTTCGTTGACGACGACGGGATGGCTGATAAAAATACCGGTAAAGTTAAGCAGAGCCATGCCGAAGCTGAGCACAAGCCAGAGTGTTCGCAAAAAGCTTCCCCGCTGGCCGGTATAGTGATAAATGAAATGGTACATCGAATAGGGAACACAGAAAATACCCGTGATGGAGACGTAATACCAAAACGGAACACCCGGATAAAGCGCAAGGCGCATAAACAGTGAACCGGCCGTCCACGCGGTGAACGAGGCAAGCATCAGGAGGAAGGAGATAACCAGTTTGGTCTTTTTGGCCGCGCAAACAGTCAGGAACAAAAAGATGTTACATAGCACCGACGTCAACGGAACAATAATAAACAGCCGTTCAGTCAGCGACATCGCAATCTCCTCCTTCCTTTTTGATGTGTACAATCAGCGCATGCTTGGGATCAGGGCCCGCAGCGCTCCGGCGGGGGGGTTGACATGAGGCACGGGGTTGCCGGTCTGCTCGGTATAGGCTGCGATAGAGCCGGTTTTTAGAATGGTAACGCGCAGCGGGTCGAGCCCTAGGATCTTCTTGAGATCGGCATAATCACCGTCGTAATATTTGAAATAAGTGCTCAAGTGCTCGCGTATGATCTGCTTTCCTACCGCTTCGCTTTCGGGAGCGCCGGCAGCAAGCTCGACATAAAGGTGCAGGAAGGATCGATTCTGCGCGTCGTATTCCTTGACGGCGAACCAGTCGCCGATGCGCAGGTGCGACAGCTCGATAACGCGCGTCAGCTCGCGCTCTGTGATGCGCGTGAAACCTAGAATATCGATCACGGTAGGCACACGGTCGACATATTCAAATTGAGGCAGGTCGAGCTTATCCACCGTGTTGCGCAGCCGCAGGCAGCGGTAAACGTCGCCGACGCGATAGCGTGCGAACGCGCCGCCCTTGAGCACGGTGATGACAAGCTCATAACACTCGTTGGCGACGAGCTCGTCCATCAGGCAAGTTTGCGGTATGTAGCTGCGATCCGCAAGGTTGCGGCGCATCTCTTCTTCGGGGATGAACTCGTAAAAGCAGTTGTCGGGAAAAAACACGAGTCCGTCTCGGCTCCACGTTTCGGTGCCAAGGCAGGACGGCTCCGTACCGCCCGCAATTTCGAGGGGGCGGATACCCCAAAACTGCTCCAGCTCATCTTTGTAAAGCGAGCTGTCCGTGCCGACGCACACAAACCCCTTCAGATCAAACAGATCGCGGGGCAGCATGGGGCGGTTGTCCCGCTTACAACGATAGCGTGCCGAAAGATAGCGGATAAGCATGCGGGGCGACATTTGCATCGCCGCGCGAAGTCCGCCCGCGGCATTGGCGTTGCCAAGCTCGCTCAGGTTGCGGCTCACGCCGTAAATAATGCTGCTCATGCCGAAGAAGAGGTCGATGCCGCGGCCGAGCGCCTGCTTAAAGCCGACGCGGCTCTGGTCGGAGAACGACATTTTTTGCGCCTCTTTGACCGATGGCATAAAACGCAGCGAGATTTCTTTGTCGATGAGTGTGGGGAAAAGCCCGGTGGCGTAGGGGAGCGGCGCGAGAGCGTAAAGCACGCGTTCGCCGCGCTTGACATTAAAACGGCCACGGCTCGTGCTTGTGGAAAGCAGCAGAGCGGCCAGAATGTTTGAGGTGTAAGTCGCCAGCATGCCTTCGCTGTACGGCGCGGTTTTGGCGGGCGAGGAGCCGCCCTCCCAGGTCGTTTTCAGCCAGGTGACGGGTGGTGCGGGCAGCACGTCCTCGCGGTGCGGCAGCAATAGGTCGGCATAATCCTCAAAGGTTGTCAGCGGAACCACTGCCCGGAATTCTTCCATCGTGCGGGGATGAGCGTCACCAAACAGACGCCTTCCAAGGGCGCAGCCATCCAATTTGATGAGCTGTTCCTCCAGCAGGCGCCGCTGGATTTTCATATAGCTTTCCATGGAGAGATCGAGGAAGCCGCAATACTCCTGCCAGATCTCCGCCATAGACATACGTCCCAGCTTCGCTTCAAATTTCACGGCCATCTCTCCCTTGGATGCAAAGTCTGATGCTGCGCGCGGTGGGCAGCAAAAACGGAACACGCGCGCGGTATGCGCTGTAGCCCGCGATGGTACGCGGGAAAATATAAACATCCTGCCAGGCGGCATAGAGCACGTCGAGCATCGTAAACACAAAAAAGGCAAGCAGCGCATCGTTCGTGCGGCACATACCCCAAAGACACAGATAAAAACCCGACAGCCATAGAACGCCCGGGTGGCGGCACAGCGCGTAAACGCCGCGTTCGACAAGCGTGGGTCTGCCGTTTGTATAGGCAGACTTGGGAAGCGCAAAAAACAGCGCGTGGACAAGCAGCGCGAGGAACAAAAGAGCCGCCACGCCGCAGGCGATCGCCGCGGTATCGCAGTTCGCGTCACGCAGCAGCAAAACGGTCGCAGCGCAAAGCAGCAAGCCTCCCAGCAAAAATAAAGGTTTACCGGGTCGGCGGTGCAAATGCGCGCAGTCACTGGCGAAGAACAGAGCGAAAGAAAGCGCTCCCCATGCAAGCGGCATCATGCGCGCAGACGATAGGCAAGGCCGAGACAGCCCTCGCCGGTATAAATGCCGATGACGGCGCCGACCCAAGCGAGGTGCACCGTCATGCCGGGAAAGTGTGTAAGTATACGCGCACGCAGCGCTTCGGCCTCGTCGTAATTACCCGAGTGGAATACAAAGCACTCGTGCGAGGGATCCACCGAACGGGTAAAACGCTTAAACACTGCCTCGCGTGCGCTGGGCAGACCGCGAACCACGCCTACATCGCGCACCAGTCCGTCTGAAAACTGAAGAATGGGCTTGATGCCGAGCGCATCGGCCGCCAGAGCCCGAATCGCCCCGACTCTTCCGCCCTTTTTCGCGTTCTGCAATGAACGCATGGAAAAATATACGCCGACGCGGGGACGCAGCTCATCTAAAAATGCGCAGATTTCCGAGCAGCTTTTACCCAGAGCCGCCTGCTTGGCCGCTTCGATGGCCATCATCGCAAGCCCGTGCGACACCTGCAGCGAGTCGTAGACGGTGACACGCACGCCGTTTTCGCTCATTTCACGCGCGGCGATGCCGGCCGTGCCGAAAGAGCCGGACATTTTACTCGTGATTGCAATGCACAAAATTTCATGTCCTTCGCGTACGGTGCGGAAGCTGTCGATATACTGGGCGATGTTGGGGTGAGAAGAGGTGGGAAGCTTGTCCGCTTTTTTCATCATGGAGAAAAAACGGGGCGGGTCGATGTCAATATTGTTGAGGTAGACTCGACCGTCAAAGATCATCGTGTCGGGTACCAGCGTGATGCCGTATTGTGCGGCAAGCTCTGGAGAGAGGTCAGACACGGAATTGGTAAAAATATGTACTTTTCCCATATGTAGTACTCCCATCGTGCAGGATACCCTTACGGTTGTGGAGCAGGAAGAAATAACGAAAATCAAGGGGTTTTGGCATGTGTTTCGTCGAAATCATCACATGCTGAAACAATTTCATCATATTACATAGGAGAATAAAATTCAAGCAATTTTTACTTTTTTTGCTCTTATTTTTTCGACAGGATGCACCGGGAAGGGCTGAAAACGCACGCCGTCCGGTGAAAGGCGCGTCTGGCGTGAGCGGCTGCATTTTCATGCACGGGTGCGCGCAACTTTGCATAGGCCGCAGAGCCGAAAAAATTACTTTTGTTTTCCCTTGAAAAAATGTCCCCATACGGATATAATGTATAAAGCGATTTTGCGCCTGCGCCGTCTGGTTAGGCGCGCTATTTTTGTATAAAGGCGGTCACCCGATGCTTGAAAAATTGGCATTGATTGAAAAGCGTTTTGATGAACTGATGGAGCAGCTGCACGCTGCCGATCTTTACAGCGACCCCAAGCGGGCCGCAGAGCTTTTGCGCGAGCAGAAGGAGCTTGAGCCGGTCGTCGGGGCCTATCGCGCCTATCGCGTAGCCGAGGGCGATTTCGCGGTGGCGCAGGAGCTTGCGCGTGACACCGACCTCGAGATGCGCGCCATGGGCCAGGCGGAGGCGGAAAGCGCGAAAAAGCGCATGGCTGAGCTGGAGGACGAAATTAAAATTCTGCTGCTGCCAAAAGATGAAAACGACGACCGCAACGTCATCGTTGAAATCCGCGGCGGCGTTGGCGGGGAGGAGGCCGCGCTGTTCGCGGCCACGCTCTACCGCATGTATTCGATGTACGCGGAGCGTCGGCGCTATTCGGTCGAAATTATGAGCCTCAACGAAACCGAGCTTGCCGGTATCAAGGAAATCAGCTTTCTGATCGAGGGCAAAGGCGCTTACGCGCGCCTGAAATATGAAAGCGGAACCCACCGCGTGCAGCGCGTGCCCGAAACGGAGAGCGGTGGGCGCATTCACACCAGCGCCGCGACCGTTGCCGTTTTGCCGGAGGCCGAGGAGGTCGACATCGAAATCAACCCCGCCGACCTGCAGATCGATACTTATCGCAGCGGCGGCGCGGGCGGCCAGCACGTCAACAAAACCGAGTCGGCCATCCGCATCACGCACATCCCGACCGGCGTCGTGGTCGAATGTCAAGACGAGCGTTCGCAGCACAAAAACAAGGACCGCGCCATGAAAATTCTGCGGTCCAAGCTTTATGAGGCGCGGCAAGAGGAGCTTGCGGCGCAGCGCGCGGGCGAGCGCCGCTCGCAGGTCGGCTCGGGTGACCGCTCGGAGCGCATCCGAACCTATAACTATCCGCAGGGGCGCGTCACCGATCACCGCATTGGACTGACGCTGCACCGGCTCGAGCAGGTGCTTGCCGGCGACCTCGACGAAATCGTCGACGCGCTGGCCGCCGCGGAGCAGGCCGAAAGGCTGAAAGGGCAGGCGTAAGCGCCTCAGGTCATGTCGTTATGTGTAACTGCACATACACATAGAAGCAAGAAAAGAGGTTAAGTATGAAGAAGTTTATCGAAATCATCGACGTCCTCGGGCGCGAGATCATGGACAGCCGCGGCAACCCCACCGTTGAGGTGGAGGTTTATGTCGACGACGGCAAAGAAACTTATTGCGGCAGGGCTGCCGTGCCCTCCGGCGCGTCAACCGGTATGTTTGAAGCTTGCGAGCTGCGTGACGGCGACAAGAGCCGTTATCTCGGCAAGGGCGTCTTGAAGGCGGTCAACGCCGTCAACGATGAGATTGCGGAGGCGCTCGTCGGCCTCAACGTACTCGATCAGGTCGCGATCGACGCTGCGCTGTGCGCACTCGACGGCACGCCCAACAAGGCGCGTCTCGGCGCAAACGCCATTCTCGGCGCGTCGCTCGCATGCGCCAAGGCGGCTTCCGAGGCGCTTGGCCTGCCGCTTTACAGCTACGTCGGCGGCTGCAATGCTACCACGCTGCCCGTTCCGATGATGAATATCTTGAACGGCGGCGCGCACGCAACGAACAACGTTGACATTCAGGAGTTTATGGTCATGCCGGTCGGCGCGCAGTCGTTCGCCGAAGGCCTGCGCTGGTGTGCAGAGGTGTTCCACGCGCTCAAAAAGCTGCTCGGCGGCATGGGCCTCGCTACCTCTGTCGGCGATGAGGGTGGCTTTGCGCCCAACCTCAAGAAGGACGAAGACGCACTTAAGATCATCGTCGAGGCCATCGAGGCCGCGGGTTATAAGCCGGGCGACGATTTCCGCATTGCGATGGATCCCGCCGTTTCCGAGTGGTACGTCAATGAAGAGGGCAGCTATTACCTGCTGCCCAAGGCGCAGAAGAAGATGACGCGCCAGCAGATGGTCAAGATGTGGAAAGGCTTTGTTGAAAAGTATCCCATCATCTCCATCGAAGACGGCATGGCCGAGGAAGACTGGATCGGCTGGAAGATGCTGACCGACGCCATCGGCGATAAAATCCAGCTTGTCGGCGACGATCTGTTCGTCACCAACACCGAGCGCCTGCAAAAGGGCATCGAAATGGGCGTTGCCAACTCGATCCTCATCAAGGTGAACCAGATCGGCACGCTGACCGAGACACTGAACGCCATCAAAATGGCGCACCGCGCGGGTTATACTGCCGTTATCTCGCACCGCAGCGGCGAGACGGAAGACGTCACCATCGCCGACCTGTCGGTCGCGCTCAACGCGGGGCAGATCAAGACGGGTGCGCCGTCGCGCACCGACCGCGTTGCGAAGTACAACCAGCTGCTGCGCATCGAGGAGGAGCTGGGCGCCGTCGCCGAGTATCCGGGCCTCGGCGCGTGGTTTAATCTGTAAGCCGACAGACGGCGTTTTCTGAGAATCAGCGACTAAGCGCCGATTTTCAGGAGCCAATATATTTACGCCGGGCGGGGAACATCGTTCCCCGCCTTTTTATGTACGCGCATATTGAATTCGGTAATAATTGTCTTTATTTTTAGTTTTTTATGTGATAATATATAACTCGCACGGTAGTTTGATACGCTAGGAGATGACGGGAATGGACGGCAGTGTAATTGCCAGAGTGACGGAAAACGGTGTAAACATTATCGTATTGCTCCTGCTGCTTTTTCAATTGAGCCAAAATACCACTATGCCCGCCAGACAGGTTAGGGCTTATGTAACGGGCGTTTTGATCACCATCATCGTCATTCTGCCCGAGATGGGAAGCGATGTGTTCGGCGTTCTGGGGCCGGAGTATCGCACGGCCAATCTTTTGGTCAATCTGATGGGGTTTTCTATTTCGCCCTATGTTCCGGTCGTGGTCGCACAAATATTTGACGAACGGCCTGTGAAGATTCTTCGCCATGTTTGGGTGTTGACCGGCATCAATTTCGCCCTCACCCTGTGCTCACCGTATACGGGCTGGATCTTTCGCATCACGGAGGACAACCAATATGCAAGAGGCCCGCTTTTTGGCGTGTATGTGGCGGTCTATCTCGTTGCACTCCTCACACTGGCCGGTGTGAGTTATCGGCAGTCGCGGCGGTGGAAACCGGCGGAGGGTATATTTCTCGCCTGCCTCAGTCTGTTTGTCATTGCCGGAACAATGGTGCAGGTGTTGCTGCCCATGGTGCGCACGTCGTGGCGCTGTATAGCCATCGCGCTGGTGCTATACTATTTCTTTTTGCATGAGATGCAGTTTAAGTATGATACGGTCACCGGCATGCTCAATCGGCAGACCTTTAATAAGCAGCTCGAGCGTCTGCAAGCGGCGGAACAGGTCAGTATTGTGGTGTTCGATCTTGACAAGTTTAAAGAGGTCAACGACACCTACGGTCACGTTAAGGGAGATGATTATCTGAAGGCGGCCGCCATGATTATTAAGAACAGTTTCAAGAAAATAGGGAATTGCTATCGCACTGGTGGAGATGAATTCTGCGTGCTGGCATGCGGTGTGAGCGCCGAGGATATACAAAGTGGAATTGAAACGATGCTGCGGGCGGCCAACTGGGCGCGACAGATGGATCCTTTAGCCCCTGCCATCTCCTGCGGGTGCAGTGTTTATACAAAGGGAAACGGCAAAAGCATCCTGCAGGCGTTTGAAGAGGCGGATCAGAATATGTATGCCAACAAACGAGGCGGGGGCCAGCAGTACGTCGCGGCCCATATAATGGGTGCAACATAATAAGAGCCGCTGCGTTTGCAGCGGCTCTTTACATTCAAAGCGCAAAGGGAAAGCTCAATCCTTTAAGCTGGTTATCGGATGAAGTTGGTGCGAGCGCGGGGCATTTCCGCTTCGGGGAAGGTGATGCCGGCGCGCTTGCCGGCGTCGATGCACTTGAGCATCCATGCCACATTGCGCCCCAGCGTGCGCATCGTCTGCAGGCCTTCCGCGTCCTGCGCGACCTCCTCCGGCGTGTTACCGTGAACCATGTTCCAATACTGTGACGGCGCGAGCGGCATTTTGGAGATCAGCATGTATTTTTGCAGCACGTCGAGCGAAGCCGTCGTGCCAGCGCGGCGCGCCGATACGACGCATGCGCCCACCTTGCCCTCAAACGTCTTGCCGTTGCAGTAAAACATACGGTCGAGCAGTGAGATGAGCGAACCGTTGGGAGAGGCGTAGTAAACGGGCGAGCCGACGATAAAGCCGTCAGCCTCGCGCACTTTTTCAATGTAGCGGTTGACGATGTCGTCGTCAAAAATGCAGAAACCGTCGCGCTTGGCGCAAGCGCCGCAGCCGGTACAGCCGCGCACGGGCAGCGCGCCAAGCTGCAAAAGCTCGGTTTCAATGCCTTCGGCGTGCAGCACGCGCTCCACTTCGGACAGAGCGGTAAACGTGCAGCCGTTCGGATGGGGACTGCCGTTGAGCAAAATAACCTTCATAAGCATTCTCCTTTTCGGGTAGGTTCCTTTCAGTGTAGCACAGACCGGATATCTTGTAAACTACGCAAACAGGCCGCAGGCACGCAAGCCGTAGGTCCAGAGGAAAAGCGTGAGGCACGAGAGCAGCGTGCTGAACACCACGATTTCGGCGGCAAGGTCGCCGTCTCCGCCCATCGATTCCGCCATCGTGTAAGAAGCGACGGCGGTCGGCGCCGCGGAAATGGCCATCAGCGTGCCGAGATCCGCCCCGCGAAAGCCTAGTAAAATACCGCCGCCGATGACGGCAACAGGCATAATCACAAGTTTTGTGGAGAGCACAAGCGTAAGCTGGCGCATGTTGTCACGCACCGCGCCCATGCGGAACGAGGCACCCAGCATGAACAGCGCGAGCGGCGTCGCCACATTAGCCATGCTGTCTACCGCGCTTTCAAGCATGTAGGGCAGGCGAATACCAAGCAGCAACGCGCAAAGTCCGGCAAGCGAGCCGAGCAGCAGCGGGTTTTTCGCGATGCTCAGCAGAATGCGCCCTGGACTGGTATGCTCCTCGCGGCACGATTCCAGCGTGATGACGGAGAGCACGTTAAAAGTGGGAACAATGACGGCAATGGCGACACTTGCCATACCGACGTGTTCCGCGCCGAACAGCGTGGTGATAAGCGGCAGACCCATGAGCACAAAGTTGGAGCGGAACATGCCCTGCACCATAACGCCCCGTTTGCGGCAGTCAGGCTCAATGCGCCGCACAAGAAGGAAAGAGACGCCCCAGGTAAGAAAAACGATGACAAGCGCATAGGCGAGCAGCAGCGGGCGCACCGCTTCTTCGACGGAGGTGACGTAAAGATTTCGAAAGAGCAGCACCGACATAAATACGGTAAAGACAACGCGGTTCATCTGCTTCTGCGTCTGTTCGCCGATCATGCCAAGCCGTGCGCAGAACCAGCCAAGGCCGACGAGCAAAAAGAGAGGGACGACCGCATTGAGAGAAATGATTAAATTCTGCATGGTAACACCTGTTTTCTTGGATTATAGTTACGCGCGCCGGGGCGCACACCTTTCTTAGCATACACCAACTCACGCCTTGCGTAAAGGGAAAAAGCCCCCAGGCGCAAAAGTTGAAGGAAGACGACGAATGTTGTCGAACGAGCGAATGGCGCGACAATATGAAAAAGTTTTGTGTTTTACCGTAATTGACAATCGCTTCGCGGTTGGTATAATGTAATAGGCACGTTTTAGCGCGCCAAATCAACAAAAAGGTTGTGTATTCCATGTTTTATCCCATGACCATAGCCGGGCTTGAGCGTAAGCTGCCCCTCTGCCGCGTCAACGATGCGCTGTATATCGGCGCCTTTGTCATTTTAGGCGATGCGAAGCTTACCGTCGCCTGCGCCGCAGAGCTGCTTACCCGTGCGCCCGAATATGATTATATCGTCACGGCGGAAGCAAAGGGCATTCCGCTTGCGCATGAAATGGCGCGCCAGGCGGGCGACGATGTATATATCATCGCACGTAAAAACCCGAAACTGTATATGAGAGATGTTTTTTCGGTCAACGTGCGCTCGATCACGACGGACGGCGATCAGACCCTTTATCTCGACGGAGACGATGCCGCGAGAATGCGCGGCAAGCGCATTCTGCTGGTCGACGACGTGATTTCAACGGGCGAGTCGATCCGCTCGCTTGCCGAGCTTGTGCACAAAGCGGGCGGTACCATCGTCGGCACCATGGCCATCCTCGCCGAGGGAGACGCGCAGAAGCGCGACGACATCATTTATCTTGAGCCGCTGCCGCTGTTTCACGCAGACGGCACGCCCATCGCGTAACCATGGGCTGGCTTGAGCTTGACGGCGCGCTGCGCGAGCTGACCGCGCGCGGCGCGGTGCCCGCCGCGTCGCTTTGCGTGCGCCTGCGTGGTAAAACGGTGTTTGACGGCGCTTACGGCGTGCCCAACCCCGAAACGGGCGCGGCGGCGACGGTGCGCACGCGCTATGATCTTGCATCGGTCAGCAAGCTGTTTGCCGCAACCGCCTTTTTCCGCCTGTGCGAGCAGGGCGTGTTTTCGCTTGAAGAGCCGGTGTGCAAAAGCTTCCCCGAATTCACCGGGCCGCGCGACATTCGTGCGTCGGCCAACGCGCTTGCGCCCGGAGACGATACGCTGCGCGGCACGGCGGAGGCTTCGCTCATCACCTGGCGGCAGGTGCTGGTGCACAACGCGGGCTTCGGCTGGTTTGCGCTAAACAGCTTCCCATCCCCACAGGCGGCGCTCGACCATCTGCTGCACAGGCCGCTCGCCTATCGTCCGGGAACAGAGGTGCTTTACACCGACCTCGGACTCATTTTGCTAGGCCGCGCGATGGAGCTGCGGTGCGAAAAGCCGCTCGACGTGCTCGTGCGCGAGCTGGTGTGCGCACCGCTCGGACTTGAAGACACAGGCTATTTCCGCGTGTCGCACGGCGCGGTGACGCAAGATGTCGCGCCCACCGAATACTGCGCGTGGCGCGGCTGCCGCATGCATGGACTGGTGCACGATGAGAACGCCTATTTTCTTGACGGCGTGGCCGGACACGCGGGCGTGTTTTCCACGGCGCGCGACGTTGCGGCGTTTGCGCAGGCGTGGCTTGACGCATGGCGCGGCGGCGGTCTTGTGCCGCGCGAAACGGCACGCGCGCTGACGGCGTTTCAGCAGCAAAACACATGGGACAGACGCGCCGTTGCGTTCCAACTGCGCATCATCGATCGCGACGCGCATTCGTTTCCGCTGTCGCGCACGACATTCGGACATACCGGCTTCACGGGCACCTGCATGTGGGTCGACCCAGAGCGCGAGCTTTGCTTCGCGCTGCTGACCAACGATGTGTATGGCGGGCGCGAAAATCGCACGATGGGGCGCGAGCGCAAGGCCATCGTCGAGCGCATCATCGAAGCAGTCGATTCGTCTTTATAGGACGCTCATAACATAAAAGCAAGCCCCCGCCGTATCATAACGGCGGGGGCTCTATTTCTATGGCAAAGGAAACGGCGCGGTGTCTACGCTTTGAGCAGGGCCCAATAGAGCCGCAGCGCATAGGGTATCACATTGTCGTTAAAGTCGAACAGCGCGGTGTGCAGTTCCGGCCAGTTTTCTCCTGCGCCGATTTCGAAAATGCAGCCTGGGATCAGCTGCGTGTAAAACCCGAAATCCTCTGAGCCGCGGTGGGGTGTTTCGCACAGGCGAAAATCCCAGCCGTTTTGCGCGCAAATACGCGCGACCAGATCAACCTGCGCCTGCGTGTTTGCCGTCTCGGGGAAGTAGTCACAATAAGAGAAGGCACAGGTCAGGCCGTATTCCTCCGCCTTTGCGCGGGCAAGCGTCTCAAGGCGGCTTTGCAGGCTGTCCATTTCCGATTCATGCTCGCCGCGAATGGTAAGCAGCAGCTTGCCTTGGTGTGCCTGCGTACCAAAGGTGGGAGTGCCCACGTCGACCTGAATGATCGTGCACTGCACAAGGCCGGTGTATTCGTCGCCTCGAATCAGATGCGGAATGACCTGAATGAGATCGGAAATCGCAAAGGCGGGGTTGATGCCGACCTCCGGCATGCTGGCATGGGAAGACTTGCCGCCGAAGGAGATCGTCATACCCTTTGACGCGTCATAGAACGTACCTGCCATCGTCTCGGTCGTGCCCAGCTTCAGACCGGGCTGGTTGTGATAGCCGTAAATCTCATCGATATGGTTTTCCTTCAGCATGGCGGTGCATTCAAGCGCGCCCGCGCCGATCTCCTCGGCGTGCTGGAACAGGAAATAGACGTCTGCGTCGCAGCCTGTGCGGCTGACCTGCATGGCAAATACGGCCATGGTGGCGGCATGGCCGTCATGCCCGCACTTGTGGCTGACGTTTGCCACCTGAGAAGCGTGCGGCATGAGCTGCGGGTCTTCGGAGATGGGAAGCGCGTCAATATCGCAGCGGAACGCAATCGCCTTTCGCGGCGCTTCGGCGCGGTATACGGCATAGAACCAATGTCCTCTGTCGTAAATCTCCAGATTGGGGGCGTGCTCGCGCAGAAAACGCTGCAGACGCTTGACCGTCCAATCCTCCTGCAGAGACAGCTCAGGGTTCCGGTGCAGCTCGTGGCGCAGGGAAACTGCCAGTTCAAAATCGCTCTGATTCATTCTTGTCCTCCTGTTTTATACACGCGCGGCGGTGCTTTGCGCGCCGCCGCGCGCGCTATCGTTTGATGCCTAAATATTCCTCCTGTACGCTCGGGTTGTATGCCAGCTCGGACCCCGTGCCCTCCAGCGTAATGTGTCCGGTGTTAAGCACATAGGCGCGGTGCGCCACATCGAGCGCGAGGTACGCGTTTTGCTCGACGAGCAGCACGGTAAGCCCCAGCTCCCGATTCAGCTGCTGAATCTTATCGAAAAGCTCGTTGATGATAATAGGGGCCAGACCGAGCGACGGTTCGTCAAGACAAAGCAGCTTGGGGCGGGCCATCAATGCCCGGCCGATGGCAAGCATCTGCTGCTCGCCGCCCGAAAGCGTGCCGCCCGATTGCCGCAGACGGGTTTTTAAGATGGGAAAAAGCGAAAGCACTTCGTCCAGCGTCTCCATGGCCTGCTTATAGTCTTTTCGGGCGCAGGTGCCAAGAATCAGGTTTTCGCGAACGGTGAGAGAGGGGAAGATGCGGCGACCCTCGGGAACAAGGGAAATGCCTTTGGCCACAACCTGATGAACGCTGGCGGGCAGCGGCTCTCCGTTAAACACGACAGAACCGGAGGTAAGCGCTTTGTCGCCCGAGATGGTGCGCATCAGCGTCGATTTTCCCGCGCCGTTCGAGCCGATGATCGATGTGATTTCGCCCTCGTTGATGGAAAGGGAAATGCCTTGCAAAGCGCAGATGCCGCCATAGTAAGCATAGAGGTCTTTGATCTCCAATATTCTGCTCATGTTTTTTTCCTCCGCTCGCCAAGATAGGCGCGGATGACCTCCGGATTTGATTGTATCTCAGATGGTGTGCCTTCCGCAAGCAATTTTCCGAGGTTGAGCACATAAATGCGATCGCACAGGCTGAGCACAACATCGATGTGATGCTCGATGAGCACGACTGTCAGACGATATTGACTGTGAATGTTTCGCAGCAGAGAGACCAGCTCGGCGCATTCGTCGTTGTTCATGCCGGCGGCGGGCTCGTCAAGCAGCAGAAGCTTTGGGTGGGCGGCCAGGGCACGCGCAATCTCCAGGCGGCGCTGCAGTCCATAGGGCAGAGCGCCCGCCTG
>MEFT01000003.1:0-677 GCA_001725215.1 Clostridium sp. SCN 57-10 | reverse complement strand
CGCAGATCTTCCCGCCGGGCGGACGGCAAGCCGAGAAAGGCGGAAAAAATGTCGTAGGTCGGTTCGCTGTGCAGCGAAATACTGATGTTTTCAAGAACGGTCATTTTGGGGAAAATGCGGATGTTTTGAAAGGTGCGGCTGATGCCCAGATGTGAAATCTGCGCCGGATCTTTTTTGACGAGGCTTTTTCTCTGAAACAGAATGCTTCCCGCCGTCGGCACAAGGTTGCCGGTAATGGAATTGAAAAACGTGGTTTTCCCCGCGCCATTTGGGCCGATTAGGCCAACGAACTCGCCTTTATTTACATGCAGACTGACGCCGTCAACCGCGCATAAGCCGCCAAACGCGATGCGCAGGTTGCTTACCGTTAACAGCTCATTCGGATCTAAGATCATTTTTTTGCCTCCCCGCCTTTGATTTTGGTGATAAAGCGTTTGCCGCGCGCGGGAAGCTTCTTGCACATATGAACGGTTGATTTCAGCGAAAATTCCTTGTAGCCGAAAATGCCTTCGGGGCGGAGCCGCATGATGAGAACATAGAGCAGACCATAAAATACAAGACGCCAGTTGACGAGAAAGCGCAGAGACTCCAGCAGTGTGGTGACCGACGCCGCGGCGAGCAGCGGGCCTGTGATGCTGTTCGTTCCGCCTGTAACCAGCGTCGCCAAAAAGTCATTC
>MEFT01000002.1 GCA_001725215.1 Clostridium sp. SCN 57-10 | reverse complement strand
GAAAAGTAACTCTAAGCGAAGCGTCTACCTCCGCGCGAAGCGCGTAACCTTCGTCCAACCCCACAGTGGGAAACGCGTAACCCCCGTCCCGCGCAACGCGCGAAAAACCCCGTCCTCCTCGCGAGGACAAACAAAAAGAGGGGGGAATTCCCCCCTCTTTCCTATTACTTCTTCTTGGTCTGCGCCTTCCACTCGAGATACTCGTCGTAGGTGCAGCGGCGGTCGATGACGCCGTCGGGTGTGATTTCGATGATGCGGTTGGCGATCGTCTGAATGAACTCGTGGTCGTGCGAACTGAAAATGACGACGCCCTTAAAGTCGCTCAGGCCGTTGTTGACCGCCGTGATGCTCTCCAGGTCGAGATGGTTGGTCGGCTTGTCGAGCACGAGCACGTTGCTGCCGTAAAGCATCATGCGCGACAGCATACATCTGACGCGCTCGCCGCCGGAGAGCACCTTCGCAGGCTTCCAGACCTCGTCGCCCGAAAAGAGCATGCGCCCTAAAAAGCCGCGCAGATAGGTTTCAGTGTCTTCCGTCTGCGTATACTGACGCATCCATTCGATGAGGTTCAGCTCATTGTCGTCAAAAAACGCGCTGTTGTCCTTCGGGAAGTAAGAGACGCTCACCGTGCCGCCCCATTTGAAGGTGCCGCTGTCGGCCGCGCTCTGCTCCATGATGATTTTGAACAGCTCGGTCACCGAAAGCGGGTTTTCGCTCAGAATGGCGACCTTATCGGTGCGGTCGAGGCGGAAGGTCACGCCCCTGAGCACCGGCTCGCCGTCGACCGTCTTGCACAGCGAATCGACCTCCAGTATCTCTTTGCCCGGCTCGCGGTCGGGCGAGAAGCCGACGAACGGATTCGTCGCCTGCTTGGACTTCGACTTGTTGGCCGAAAAGCGGCGGATAAACTCCTGCAAATCGGGGATCTTCTCCTCGGCGCGCTTGTTCTGCGCCTTGAGCAGCCGCTGGATGAGCTGGCTCGACTCGTACCAGAACTCATAGTTGCCGACATACATTTTAATTTTGCCGTAGTCTATGTCGACGATATGGGTGCACACGTTGTTGAGGAAGTGGCGGTCGTGCGAGACGACGATGACCGTGCCGCTGTACTCGATGAGGAACTCCTCCAGCCACGCCACCGCATCGATGTCCAGCTCGTTGGTCGGCTCGTCGAGCAGCATGATTTCGGGGTTACCGAACAGCGCCTGCGCGAGCAGCACCTTCACCTTGTCGCTGTCTGCGATGCTCGACATCTGCTGAGAGAGGATGTTCTCCGACAGGCCGAGGCCCTGAATCAGGCGCGACGCGTCGCTTTCAGACTCCCAGCCGCCCATTTCGGCATAAAGCCCCTCAAGCTCGGCGGCGCGGATGCCGTCTTCGTCGGAAAAATCTTCTTTCAGATAGAGCGCGTCTTTTTCGCGCCCGATATCGTAAAGGTGCTTGTTGCCCATGATGACGGTGTCGAGCACGGAATATTCGTCAAACGCGAAGTGGTCTTGCTTGAGCACCGACATACGCATCGTTGCAGGAATGGACACCGTGCCCGTCGACGGGTCGAGGTAGCCCGACAGCACACGCCGGAAGGTCGACTTGCCCGCGCCGTTCGCGCCGATGATGCCATAGCAGTTGCCGGGGGTGAACTTGAGGTCGACGTGCTTAAACAGCGTCTGACCGGGGAATGAAATCGAAACATCGGAAACAGTTATCATGTTGCTGGTGTTCTCCTTATATATTGGACTTCGCGCGCCGCCTATGCGCGGGCGGCGGGGGAAGCCTATGATCGCAACTTACAGTGTATCTGGTTTCGCGCCGTTTGGCAACCATTTTCCGCAATTTCGTCTGCTTGTCCCATTTTTTAAATGAAAAAATGTGTTTCGTTGCAAAAACAACCGACGTGGCACGCGACGCGCCGTATAATCAAGACAACAAACAAACTTTTGGAGGATATACACATGATTAGACGAATGATAGAAATTAACGAAGCGCTGTGCAACGGCTGCGGAGCATGCGCTAACGCTTGCCACGAAGGCGCGATCGCCATGGTAAACGGCAAGGCCAAGCTGATTTCCGATGAATATTGCGACGGACTGGGCGACTGCCTGCCCACCTGCCCAACGGGTGCCATCACATTTGTAGAGCGCGAGGCCGCCGCGTATGACGCTGCCGCTGTCGCGGAGCGTATGGCCGCAAAAAAAGCGGCGCACGGCGGCTGCCCCGGAAGCGCGGCGCGCGCCATCGAGCGTGAAGAAACGCAAAGCGAGCCGCTGCCCTGCGGCTGCCCGGGCAGCCATTCGCGCGCCATTGAGCGCGAAGAAGCGCAGCAGAGCACAAACGCGTCTGTGCCGTCGCGCCTGCGCCAGTGGCCCGTGCAGATTAAGCTGGTGCCGGTGACCGCGCCCTATTTCGACGGCGCCGACCTGCTCATCGCCGCCGACTGCTCGGCCTATGCCTGCGGCGACTTCCACAACCGCTACCTGAAAAACCGCATCACGCTGATCGGCTGCCCCAAGCTGGACGAGGGCGACTATGCCGAAAAGCTGACCGAGATCATCGCGCGCAACAACATCAAGAGCGTGACGGTCGTGCGTATGCAGGTGCCGTGCTGCGGCGGGCTGGAAAACGCCGTCAAGCGCGCGCTGCAGGCAAGCGGAAAGTTCCTGCCGTGGCAGGTCATCACCATCTCGGCAAACGGCGAAGAGGTCTAACGCGCGCGCGGGGCCTTTCCCTAGCACCGCGTTTTAAGCGGGGGACGCACTGCATCTGCGTCCCCCGCATTTTTTCTTGCCTTTTACAGGTAAAAAACGGTATAATATTGTCAAACAACAAAGGATGGAACCGCCTATGAAGACGCTTGCCGTGTTTGACGATAAGAATTACGACCCCGACTGGACCCGTTTTTCCCGCTCTGCGGTGCGCGCCGTCATCCGAAAGGGCGGGCGGCTGGCGCTCGTCAAATGCGAGAGAGAGGGCTATTATAAGTTCCCCGGCGGCGGCATCGAGCCGGGCGAAACGCAGCTTGACGCGCTTGTCCGCGAAACACGGGAGGAAACGGGGCTGCACATCATTCCCGAAAGCGTGCGCCCCCTCGGCATGGTGCACGAGGTACGCCACGGCCTGTATTGTGAAGAGATCTTCGATCAGCGCTCTTATTATTATCTGGCAGACGTGCGAGACGATCACTCGGCGCCCGAGCTTGATGGATATGAAGCCGAGCTTGGTTACACGCTTGCATTTGCCGATCCTCAGGCGGCCTGTGAGGCCAATCTGCGCATTGCAGCGCAGCAGGAGGGCACGTTTCTGCGCCGCGAGGCGCATATTCTGTCGCTCGTGAACGAGCAAATACGCGCAGACGAGGCGGCGGAAAGGCAGGGACTGGCGGCACTTTATCAAATGGCCAAAGGGGCGGCGCGGCGCTTTCCGCGCGGCAACGAGCCGTTTCAAATGGCGACGCGTCTGCTGGAGGAATGCGGTGAGGTCGCCAAAGAGATCAATCATTGGGAAGACAGCGGCATTAAGCGGCAAAAATACGGCGAGCCGCGCAAGACGGCGCTTGCAAACGAAATTCGGCAGTCGCTCGTGGCGCTCATGCAGATCGCCGTTTATTATCACGTCGAAGACGAGCTGCACGCGCAGATCGAGCAAAGCCTGGCGCGGCTACGGCAAGAAGGCCTGCTTGACGAGGCGCAGTCATAACATCACGGCGCCCTCCGCACGGAGGGCGCCGTTTGATCATGCAAGAAACATCTGCCTGCACAGGTTTTTTCCCGTTTCCGTGCGAAAGATGCGGAGGCACGTCTCTTCGGCGGCTTCTCTGCTCTTTTTTCCCTCATGCAGATTGACGAGGAAATCGGCCTCAACGAGAATTTGATAGTCGATGCCGTCTATGTCGGCATAGGTATGGTGATGCGCGACGAGAAAGCACACGCGGTCGACCACGCTTTCGCCAAACGAAAGCCGCTTAAGCATTTCTTTCGCAATGGGCGCGCCCTCTTTTTCCTGAAGCGGACCGTCGCACCGCCCGTATTTCTCCATAGCAGGCTTGATGCCGATATCGTGCACCACCGCCGCCGCTTCCAAAACCTCCATCGTCTGCGCGCAGACCTTTTCCCGCGTGCCGATCAGCCTTGCGTAGCCGTGCACTTTCATAAAGTGCTGAATCTGGTGCGCGTCGCCGGCGTAATAGTGCACCATCTCCATCACCAGTCCGTCAATCATCGTTTTCCTCCTATGACATTCAAAGCGTTTGCATTTCTGCTGGCATTTTATCATAGAACGCGTGAAAAGTCGATGAACCCTTACGGCGCGTGGGTGGTTTCCATACAAAAATGCAACGCCCTTGTAATCATGATTACAAGGGCGTTTGATATGATGGTTGCGATATGCTACAATTTACGCCGTCTTGTTCACAAAATCGATTTCGTTTCTGATTCCTTTGTGGGCGTCATTCCATACGCCCTTTGTCAGCCGGACGCGCAGCAGGCAGGTATTTGTGTCTTCGTCGTTGTTCGCCTCGTTATACCATTCGGCGAACGCGGGGCGGATTTTGGCCATCATCTCGGCGTTTTTCTCGTCGCACACCCAGCCCAGGTTTTCGCCGATGCCGTTGGCCGTGAAGTTATCCACGATCACGCAGACAGCGACCTCCGGGTTTTGCGCGATCTGCAGCATTTTGGTCGCGGTTGCATAAGTAACGGTGTAAAAGGCGCCGTCTTCGTAATAGGCATTTACAATGCGGGCGGCGGGGATGCACTTGCCCTCGGCGTTCGCAGTTTGGTCAATGGTGGACAGGGAAATCAATCCGTCTCTGTGGCCGAACTTTTCGTCCAGCAGCTTCATGGCCTCGTCGTACTTGTTCATCATTATACCTCCGGTCCTATTTAACCTGCGCCGCAGCCTCACGATGATTGGAAAATGCAGGCGCCATGGCGTCTATCATACCACATAACCAAATATAAGAAAAGACATATCTTCCCTTTGAGGATGCGTTTTTAACATTGCCATAAGTTTCAAAAGGTGAAAATAACAGAATTTTTCTATTTCTTATGTTCAAGATCATTTAATCTTTTAAGAATAGCTTCCTGATTTTCAATGATGGAGTCCAGTTTGTTATGGATGTCTTCCACAATGATTTCTGCTTTTAAGTTCACTTTATAATCATTTTTTGCTCGCAGTCTGTCCTTTTCCTCTTGACGGTTTTGACTCATCATAATAACCGGGGCCTGAATCGCAGCTAAACATGACAACAGTAAATTCATTAGTATGAACGGATACGCATCAAATGGTTTACGCAGAAACAACGTATTGATGGAAATCCATGCTGTTAATATACAAAAGAACAAAATAATAAATTTCCAGCTGCCGGCGAATTTTGCAAGCGAATCCGCTGCCTGCTGCCCTTTTGTTCGTTTGCTGTCATGTTGTAATATGGAGTTTTCCGTGACTTGTTCTTCTAAAAGAAGATGCACTGCTTCCTCTTCCTCTTGAGCTATTGACTCATCTTCTAAAATACTTTTCACAAGTTCCAATCGTTTTTGATTCATATAAGCAATATACTCCTTTGCACCTTCTAGAAAGCCTGCTATTTCCCATTCGGATAAATATAGACAAAGTTGCTGCCACCACCGTCGTCTTGGCCATGAATCCTCATGATGAGCAAATTCTCATTTTCAAAAAGGGACTTGGGAATCCGGATATACTGATATGTGCTGCCGCGCTCAAGCCCCGTTACATATGACATACCCTGTCCCTGCGCCCCTGCGGGGAATAAGGACGCGATGCGGGAAAAGCCGCTGTCGTATTGGATGCGAATGATGTAACCGCCGTTTGTTGGTGCAACGGACAAATCGCTTAACGCGAATTGCTCCGCGCCTGCCGCACGGTTTTCATAGGTCAGCTTGCTGTAAGAGAGGTTCGCAACATCACCCGCGGACGGGTAAACAACATAGAAATTGCGCACGCCGCCGCTGCCTTCAATATCTTTTACCGACATCACAAGAGACGGCTCCTGTTCGATAAAGCCTTTGGGAACCTTTAAATATTTATCGCCGCCGCCGCGCCCGAGCATCGCAAATTGGGCGGCGCCGTCGCCGTTGAGGCCCGCCGGGGCTAAAGTCACCCCTTTCGCCGTGTCGGAATTGTACTGGATCCGGATGACATAGCCGTCCTCCGTTTTCGACGCGGACAGGCCGTTCAGCCGAAAGCCTTTGACTTCATCCACCATGAGCGCGTGGCCCAGGCCGATGTCGTACGTCAATTTAGAGTAATCCTCCGCGACCGCGCCTAAATTTGTTTCAATGCGTATGGTATTGTGTTCGCCGTAACTATCGCCGTTTCGCACGCGCATGGCTAAGAGCTTATTGTTTTCCACAAATGTCTTTGATACGGTTCGGTAGACATAGCCTTCTCCCTTTTGCAAGGGAAAGCTGAAGGCTTCGTTTGTTCCGTCCTGCGTTCCCGCGACAAAGAAATTCACAATGCGGGCGTAAGTGCTTTTATACTGCATGCGGAAGCAGTATCCGGTCTTACTTTCAGCAACCTCGAGTGAATATAGCGAAAAACCATCGGCAGTTGATGTATCATCCACATAATCGATCAATCGATATGGAGAGGACGCGGTATCAAAGCTGGAACTCAACGTAATGTTGTTTTTGTCATTGTAGGTGCCATTAGGATTTTCAATTCGCATGACCAAATGATAATTATCTTTTAAAAATTCAGGCGATACGCGGATGTAAGCGGCGTCCTTCTTGCTGTCTATCGCAAACGTATAGCCTTCGGGTTTGCCGTCGTTTTCCTGTTTTCCCATGATAAAGAGGTTGCCTTTGGTCGATTTGGTTGCCTTGTAACTTACTTTAAAGCAATAACCGTCATCGGTTGCGGCAACCTTAATATGATTCAGAGAGAAACCATCCACGCTGAAAAAATCATCGATGTAACCGACATTGCTATACGAATAGTATTCGTTTGGATCGACATCCGCATCGATAAAAGCGCCTTCATTGGCGGCGGTGAGCGCATCCACATCCAATATGGCATCGACGGGGATTACCTCTTCCTCTTTGAGCTTGTTGAATAGGGTTTTCTCGGTATCCTTGCTTTTACTGCCCAGAGAGTTGAATGAAATGCAAGCAATGTCTCCCCTGTGAAACGCCAGCGAGCTGTTTTTGTATTCTGCATTCGTAAGACCTATTTGGTCTGATAAAACAGTGGCCTTATCCCACTGGAAGTCCGTCCCTGATTCATATCCCAGCGCACGCAAAACAAGCGTGATATACTGCGTTGCGGTTATGCTTGATGAGCCGCCGAATGTGCTCGCGCTTGTTCCGGAAGTCAGCTTGTTTGCGTAGGCATAACCAACATAGGGCTTTGCCCAATTCGGAACATCTGTAAAGGGAGTTGCCCATGTTCCGGCTTTTGCCTCATCTTCTTTACCCAAAAGCCGCACGAGCATGGTAACAGCCTCTGCACGGGTGGGCGCGCGGTCAAGGTCATAGATTGGTTTTCCGTTTGTGTCTGTCCCTGTACCTTGAAACAAACCCAATGCATGGAGTGCATCCGCCGCCCCTGTTGCTTCGCCGTCAGCCGCAAATGCGGTTGGAATCATGCAGAGGATCAGAGCGAGCGCCAGTACAAATGAAATTGATTTTTTCATCATTTTCCTCCTCGCTTTGCATCATGGAATGGAAACTGGTTTTTATTTTAGCATAATTTTCTTGCATTGGCTATCACCACAGGGGGTTTTCTTTTGGTTTATGGCAGCGGATGACTTTTGCGCTTGAAGCAAGGCCAAGCGATCTTGTTTCACAAAGCGTGAGCAGAAGATTTAGGCACTTCGTGCCGCAGCTGAGTGAAACTATATTGCCGCTTCTTTCCGACGGCATACCGCACAAAAAAACCTACAAAGGGTAATTCGAAGGGTATCACGTCTCAAAATGAATAGAACGACCTTGTAATGTTAAGATTACAAGGTCGTTCTATGGTCAGAGTGTAATTATAGTATCTGGGGAACCCCAGCAATATCAACGATTTATAGGCTGTCCATGAGCGACTATCATCCCTAGAATCATTCCGTCAGGTTAGGACTCGCTATAAAATTGCTGACCATCCTCGGTAATTTCCGGTGTAGTATATCCTTTTGCATAGTAACTCCACAATTTGCGTAGTTGCTCATGATTTTGTTGTAAAAAGGGCATGATAATTTTCTTGTCATCGCGTTTGTGGGGGTTCACAAGAGGATCAATCGGCAGCAAAGTCTCTAAAGAATATCGTATTTCTACTCCGGCTTTTGATACATGAACATGGGGCATGTGTTCATGTATTTTTTCGTCGGGATGAATGGTAAATCTGTAGCTGGTTTCGTTGTGAATGGATGCGCCACCGACAACAAAGTAGGCAAATTCCAGCCGGTTCACTTTAAAATCGCGAAAAACCTCTGAAATAGGTTTATCTTTTTGAAGTCCTAGCAAGTAACCTTGATGCCGTATGTAAACCGTTTCTATGGTAAAATTCTCGAATCCCCAGTCTCCCAATTCTTCCCTTATAACTATATCTTTTTTCAAATAATTAATTAAATGACCGACATTTACAATCGTGAGTTGGCGCAAAGTTGTCTCAGTGAAACTCTTTACAATACTGCTGATGGGTTTGTAAATCATTATTTGCTTGGAAAAAGTTTCTTCACTCATCCCACAGAAATAAACAGTAAACTGTATTTCATGCATTTTCCTGCCACCTTACATTTTGTTTAATGCATATAGTATAACAATAACACAAAATGCTGTCTATTGTTTTTGTGGTCCTGTGTTTCCGTATCACACCGGAACAGCAAAAGACCGTCGGCAAAAGTCGACGATCTTTCCATTTTGGTCGGAATGGAATTATGGGCCTTGAAAAAAGTGAGTAATATCAATGGTTTGCAGGCAACCTATAAGCAGTATTTACAACACCTTTTAATTCAACCAGGAATTTTGCATCTAAACCGATGCTCCATTAATGAGTCCTTATCAGGACGAATTTGAGCACAATCAATTATCTTGTGTTCAAATGGCTTAATATGTTCAAGAAAAATTTCGCTAATTTGTATCTCGGGATTATGGCTAAGTACAATATGGAACTCGTCGTCTAAAGAAAAATATCCATTTTCAAATGCCTTATCATGCAGCACACAAAAACATAATCCATTGGAAGTATTACCCCGTTTATTGGGATTATCTACCCACCGTGCTATATGAGACCCTATCAAAAATTTTGGATCATTAACTTTGCAGCCAGGAAAGCAACATTGGAATTTATAGTTTTTCTTAACTGCCTCTGAAAATTGGGCTTGTCCTACACGCTGCTTTGCCTTTAGCCATACTTCAAATGTGGATGCATTTTCTCGTATAGAGGTCGAACTGTTCGTTGCCTCTTTATTTAATATTAAAGACAGCAATTCCTCATCACATCTAGAAAGATATGCACCGTTCAAGCATTGTAGTCGACTGGATTGGAATACAAAAAAGCGATTAATAGGAGTCTCCGGAAATTCTTTGAGGTATTTTATTAATTCATCTTTGTGCATAGTAAAAAAATCATCTAATTGAATTGTTTTTTCAAATGCCTGATAGTCCTTAAGCAAAACCCGGAAATAACTTGTTGCATAGCTCCAGGCGTCAGCCTGAGGTGGTCGTTCTAGGGTTTCATGGCCATTGGTAGCAGCTATTGAATAGCCAACAAATTTGGCTGAATGCCCCTTGCCTCTTAAATGTACAATAATATCCTCTTGCTGAACTTGAAGAATATTATTCCAGAAAAGCCATGAACCGTTCCGATTTCCCCGCTTATATGCTGGGGACCAAAGACATTTTGTAAATCCCCATTCGCCACCGCCGTGTGCCTCATCTCGGCTCATTTCAATCCAAATCAAGACTACACCCCCTAAGCAGATGATTTTCTTATATTATACCAACAGAAATCTATCCTGTCGCTCAATGTTGTTTTCTAGTGTCCTTATGGGATTTTCTATTTATAAATCCACATGAATAAAGGCATAGTAAAAAACCGCCGACACATGTCGACGGTCTTTCCATTTTGGTCGGAGTGTCGGGATTCGAACCCGAGGCCTCTTGGTCCCGAACCAAGCGCGATACCAAACTTCGCCACACCCCGATGCGGCCTGCTTGATTATTATACGTTCTTTGCGATGCCTTGTCAAGCATAATTCTCAAGCTGCGGCGCCGCTTTCGTGATGCGGCAAGGCTTTGATGCGCATGTTCCCACCGCGTATGTTTTGCACAGCTGTGCGCACACTTGCGGACAAGCCGAGCTTTACCGAAACGCCGCCGCCAGCGCGCGCACCGCGTCGCGCAGCTCGTCCGCCGCGGGCGCGGAATAACCCAAAATCAGCGTCGGCGTATGCGCGCGCGGGGTGTACTCATAGCGTGACAGCACGCTGACGCGCACACCCGCCTGCGCCGCGCGGCGCTGCAGCTCTTCCTCCTCCAGTCCAAGCGACAGGCGCACCGGCAGGTGCAGCCCCGTATTCGGGCAGCAGATTTCAACGCGGTCGCGCGGCAGCTCGCACAGCAGCGCTTCGATGAGCGCGTCCTTGCGCGCGCGGTATACGCTGCGCACGCGGTTGAGGTGGCGCGCGAAATGCCCGTCGTCCAAAAAGCGCGCCAGCGTATGCTGCTCAAAGCGCGAAACGGTCGACGCATACGCGCCGTAGCGCGCGCGGAACCGCGCCATCAGTTCCTGCGGCAGCACCATATACGCAATGCGCATCGACGGCGCGAGCGAGCGCGAAAACGTGCTCAGGTAAATGACGTGGCCGTGCTCATCAAGCCCCTGCATGGCGGGAATCGGCCTGCCGTCAAAGCGGAACTCGCTGTCGTAATCGTCCTCGATGATATAGCGCCCCTCCTCCTCGCACGCCCAGCGCAGCAGCTCGGCGCGCCGGCCGACGGGCATGGTCACGCCCGTCGGGAACTGGTGCGACGGCGTGACATACGCCGCTGTGCATCCGCTGTGCCGCAGCGCTTCGACCGACAGTCCGCGGTCGTCGACAGGCAGATGCGAGATGGTCGCGCCGCTGTTTTGCAAAACGTCGGCCGTTTTGGGGTAGCCGGGGTCTTCAACGGCGACCGCGCCGCTGAGCAGCGGGGCGAGCAGCCCGAGCAGATACTCGGTGCCCGCGCCCAAAAAGACCTGCGACGCGTCGCAGCGTACGCCGCGGAACTCGTGCAGATAGCGCGCGACGGCGCGGCGCAGGCAGCCGTCGCCGCCCTGTTCGCCGTGGTTGAGCAGCGCCGCGCCGCCGCTGAGCACCTCTCGCGACAGCTTGGCCCATGTTTTAAACGGAAAAAATGCGGTATCGACGCTGCGCGTCGTCAAATCGTAGCGCACGGCGTCTCCGTCACGCGCCGGGGCGACGGTGGGGGGAGCGGCAGGGCGGGGCGGGGGAGGCGTCATCGGCTCGGGCGGGCAGGCGAAGTAGCCGCTGCGCGGACGCGCCTCGAGATAGCCCTCGCTGACGAGCATCTGATACGCCGCGTCGACCGTATTCAGGCTGACCTGTAAATGTGCGGCAAGCGCCCGCTTGGACGGCAGGCGTTCGCCCGCACGCATGCGGCCGCTGCGCAGCTCTTCCACAAGCGCTGCGTAAAGCTGTGCATAAAGCGGCGCGCCGTTTGGGTCAAACGACAAGGTGAGCATAGGCCCTCCATCTGATACCATGATATTTTCTTATTCTGGGTATTTGAATGGTATCACTTTTATTTTATACTAACAGAAGAATTAAGATTTGACAACCCGGAGGAGTTTGCTATGCAAAAGAAACCTTACTTTTCGGTCATGCGCCTAAGCGTCATCGGTCTGATGGCGGCGATGGTGTTTGTCACCACCATGTACCTGCGCATTGACATTCCCACACCTCTTGGCAAGACCATGCTGCATTTCGGCAATGTGATGTGCATTTTGTCCGGCCTGCTGTTCGGCGGCATGACGGGCGGCCTTGCCGCGGGACTTGGCTCCGCGATTTTCGACCTGATGGATCCCACGTTTGCGCCCGAATTCTGGATTACGTTTCTCTTGAAGTTTGCCATGGCGTTTATTGCAGGCATGATGGTACGCCGCGCGCGCCGCGAGAGCGGCGAGCCGAGCCGTCTGAATGTCTCGATTGCCGCCGTGACAGCCGCAGTCGGTTATTTCGTGCTCTATATCACAAAAACAATACTGTGGAACCGCTTTGTGATGGGCGCCGAGTGGGGCGCTGTGTGGACGACCGTTGCGACCAAGGCGACCGTGTCGCTTGTCAACGCCGTGGCGGCGTCGATCATCTCCGTGCTGCTCTACTTTGCGCTGCGCCCCGCGCTGAAGGCGGCGGGCATCTTCTCAAAGCTGGGGGAATAAAAGCAACATAAAAAGGGAGGCGCTAGCCTCTCTTTTTTGTTTTGGTGCGGACGGGATGAGGGGCGCGCTCCGCGCGGGGGTGAGGGATGGACGAAGGTTCGCACTTCGCGTGGGACGTATGGCGCGCTCCCCGCGTGGGGTTACTTTTCCTCGTGGAAAAGTAACCAAAACACGCCGCCGCAGGGTTTGCTGCCGCAAACCATTGCGTCGGAAAGGCAGAAAGATGACTTCGGAGGGAGATCCCGTGGCAAATCGCGGCGCCGTACCGTGCAGGCGTCGCAAGTGCGTCGTCGTGGCAGACCCCACCCTTCCTTGTGCCTGACCGTGCGTGCGGAAATGAAATGAAAGCCAATCGCGCTTCCGCAATCGGTCTCGGCGCTTTACGCGCCGTGCTTTACTGTGGCGGTACCGCACAGGCTGCCGTAGAAGCCATATCGCCGTGGTAGGTTTGCGGAAGCAAATCGCCCGACGGGCGTTTTTGGTTACTTTTTGCGCAAACAAAAAGAACCCCGCAGCGGGAAATAAAAAAGGGGGAGCGTAGCTCCCCCTTTTTGCTGCGGTTTTACATATGTCCGCCGATTTTCTTGACGTCCATCTCAACGACGAGATAGCGGAACGGGCTGTGCGGCGAGTTGCTGTCGCAGCTTACGCCGACGAAGTCCTTGCCGAACATATCGAACACGTTAGACGACATGGAGAGTTGGGGCAGACGACCATAAATCCGGTTTTCGTCAAACAGATATGCCGCCTGCACCGGCGAAGCATACTCGCCCTGCGCCGTGAAGTCGCCGCCCGACGCAAACATCACAAAAATCGCTTTTCTTCCGCCGAGCAGTGTGTGCAGGGTCTGGTCGCCCGGTGTGGCTCGGATGCCCTCCGGCGTTGCGTCGGGCACTGCGTCGTATGTCAGCGAGGCCGAAGCGGTAAGCGGCAGGCCGTATTTTTTCGCGATGCGCTTGGTGGTATAGGGCATGCGAAGCACGCCGTTTTCGATGAGCAGACAGCGGTCGCCGGGCAGCGTTGTGCCTTCGCCATCAAAAAAGCCGCCGTAGCATGTTTCGGGATTGCGGTCAACCTCCAGCGAGAAGCGCTCATTGAACAGCTTTTCGCCCGCGCGCCCCGAAAAGAGCGAGGTGCCCGCGCCATATTGCTTGCCGTTTAGGTCGGTGAGGAACTTGCTGAGGAACATGTGCTCGGTGAGCAGCACGACAGGTATTTTCCCCTCGCGCGGCAACTCGATGGTCTCTTCATACGCGTCGCAATACTCCGACGCAACGGCGAACGCGTCTTCAAACGAATACATACGTGAGATATTGACCGCAAAGCCGTCCATCAGACTCTTCGAGCTTTTATACTTAATCAGCAGCTCAAGCGAAACGTATTTGTCGCGATAAAGCAGGTCGGCGCCCGCGTCGTTGCGCAGCCACTCCTCTTTTTCTTCATAGCGGATGATGTGGCTGAACGTGAACGCCGGATAGCGGCTGCGCAGCTCGTCGAGCAGGCGGGTGCTCGTGTGCACCAGCTCCTCGTCGGTCAGCGCAAAGCGCTGCGAGAGGTCGACGGTGCGCACCGCGCGCTCGGTCGGCGCGCAGTCGTAGGGCACGCGGTAGCGAAGCATATGCTTGGCGCGCGCCGTCAGCTCGTCTTCGTTATATTTGCCGATGGCGCCCGCCACGCCGATCAGTCCGTCCTGATAGACGCGCATGCCCGTTTTCTCGTTTTCTGCACGCAGAATGGCGCTGATGCGGTTGTTCGTCACGCTCAGCTTGGTCATTTTGGATTTTTGCGTGATAATTTCCCTGATCATGGCGCGTCCCCCTTACTGCACGTTCATATTTTTGACGCGGATATACGGGCCGCCCATGCCCACCGCGAGCGGATACTGCTCCATTTTTCCACAGCCGCCCGTGACAAAGGCGGAATGCTCCACCGTGTCGGAGATGCCGTCAATGTCGCTCAGCGCCTCAAACACGCTGCCGCTGACGACCGAGATGCGCACCGGCTCCGCGATTTTGCCGTTTCGAATGTAATAGGCGAGCGATGGCGCAAGCGTAAAGGTAGACATGCCCGAGCCGTGTGAAATATCCTTGACCAGAATGCCGTGCTCCACCTCACCGATGATCTGCTCTTTCGTTTTGCTTCCCTTGTCGATGTAGGTACTCGTCATGCGTACGATCGGCTCATATTCGTAAGACATGGCTCTGCCGTTTCCCGTTACCTCTTCGCCGAGGTCGGCAGCGCTGACGCTGTTATGCAGGCGGCCGGTGAGCACGCCGCCCTTAATCAGATAGGTCATGCCCGCCTTGCTGCCCTCGTCGTCATAAGGAACATAACCGGCATCGTGCCGCGTTCCCGTGTCGATGATCGAAAGCTCGTCGCTGCCCAATTTTTTACCGAGCGCCCACTCTTTTTTGGCTTCTTCGTCGCCCACCATGAAATCTGATTCGCTCTTGTGCCCGAAGCACTCGTGCGCGAACACACCGGTAACGATGGGCGCAAGCACCACGGTGTAGACCCCCGGCTCGACGGCGACCGAATGCTTGAGATAATGCTCGCACTCTTCGATCAGGGCGCGCATCTCGTCTTCAAAGCCGCGTAGGGCGGAAAAATCATCGCGCCCCAGCTGATACGCCTCGCGGAAGCGGGCGTCTCCGTCCGCCATCTGAAAGCCGCAAGAGATGCCGCAGCGCTGGTAATCAAACGTCAGGTTCGCGCCCTTGCTGCTGTAAAACTCCTTGCGCTTGTATTCGTCGAGATAGCGCACGTTCCACAGCTTGATGTATGCGTTACCCTCAAGCCCGGGCATGGCGCTTTGCGCCAGCGCGATTTTGTCGTCGAGCGGCACGGCGGACACCGCCTTGTCTGCGTAGACGAGCACGCTGTCTGTCTGTTCGCTCAACCGCTTGTAGACGTCGCTCTCCGCGAGCGAGCCGTTCGGCTGCGCCAGCGTGGCCAGCGCGTCGATTTCCGTCTGGATACTGTCGAGGTCAGATGTGCTGGCATAATACCAGCGGTCGCCGTCATACACGCGGATGAAAGCCGCGCTGTACCGCTTCTCGCGGCATTCTTCCAGCTCGCGCAGCGTGTACGAAATGTGCGTGGAGAAAACGTGCTCGATGCGAACGTCGGTGTAAAGCCCCGCAGGATAGGTATAAGCCATCTCAAATCCTCCTGTTATGTAAAGGGGGCGCGAGTCCCGCCTTTGGAATCGTTGTCGAATGGGATGATCCGCTTCACGCGGGGGGAGGGGGTGAACGCGGTTTTGCGCGCTCCCCGCGGGGGTAGACGCTTCGCTTAGAGTTACTTTTCCTCGTGGAAAAGTAACCAAAACACGCCGCCGCAGGGTTTGCTGCCGCAAACCATCGCGCCGGAAAGGCCCTAAGGTTGGCGCGGAGGGCGGCGCCGCGAAAAATCTCGGTGCCGAACTAACTAGGCGTCGCAGGCTCGTCGCCGTGGCAGACCCCGCCCTTCCTTGTGCCTGACCGTTCGCGCGGTGCTCGCGCGCGAAGAAGCTTATCTCGCTTCCGCATTTGGTAGCGGCGCTTCACGCGCCGGGTTTTTGCAGCGAGGGCACCGTACAGGCTAATGTTTTAGCCCATTCGGCGTGGTAGGTTTGCGGCAGCAAACCGCACGACGGGCGTTTTTGGTTACTTTTTGCGCAAACAAAAAGTAACCCCGCAGCGGGTAGCGCGTCCAAAACCCCACGCGCGAAGCGCGAACCTTCGTCCATCCCCGCGCGAAGCGCGATGTCTCATCCCAATAACCTATTCGATAAACCCGCCGCCGAGCACACGTCCATCGGATGCGTAAAACACGGCGCTCTGCCCAGGCGAGGGAGCGCGCGCAGGCGCGTCGAACACGACACGCGCGCCGCTTTCCGTCGGATAAACGGTGGCGGGATACTGCATGCGGCTGTGCCGGATACGCACAAATGCGTGAAAACTTGTGCAAAACTGCAGGCTTCGGTCGAGCCACACGACGTCGCGCGCCGCAAGCTCGGCGCTTTTCGGATCGGTCAGCGTGAGCACCACGCGGTTGCGCGCAGCGTCGATCTCTTTCACATAGAGCCGCCCCTCGGCCGCAATGCCCAGCCCGCGCCGCTGACCGACGGTATAGCGGTGGATGCCGCGATGCGTGCCGAGCACGTTGCCCTGCTCGTCCACAAACTCGCCGGGCGGCGGCGTCTGCCCGCGGGATTCGATAAAATCGCCGTGGTCGCCGCACGCGATGAAGCAAATTTCCATACTATCCGGCTTTTTAGCCGCCGAAAGGCCACTTTGCGCCGCAAGGGCGCGCGTTTCACTTTTATCAGGCACATCGCCGAGCGGAAAGCGCAGGCGCGGCAGCCACTCGGGCCGCAGGCGGTAAAGCATATACGACTGGTCGTTGAGCGCCGGGCTTTTATAAAGCGCCGCTTCGCCGTTTGGCAGTGTGCGCATGACGGCATAATGCCCCGTGGCAACCCAGCGCGCACCGATTTCATCGGCGACGGCGAAAAGCAGCTTAAACTTCACGCGCTCGTTGCAGTTGATGCACGGTATCGGCGTGCTTCCCGCACAGAAATCGCGGCAAAACGGAGCGATGACCTCGCGCTCGAGCAGCTCCGTCATATCGACGCGGCGGTAATCGATGCCGAGGCGCTGTGCGGCGGCGCGCGCGTCTTCGTCAGACGCATCGCCGTTTGCCAGAAAAACACCCGTTACCGAAAAGCCCTCGCGCTGCAGGCGAAGCGCGGCCGTCGCGGAATCGACGCCGCCCGAAAGCCCGAGTACCACCGCTTTGTCGTTTGTGTGATCCATCTATTTTCACCTCTGCTTCAGCATACCGTATCGCGGCGCGCGCGTCAATGCGTCGCCGTCTTTTTACTTACTTTATTTGCATTTTTTTGGCTGCGGCCATGTCGAAAAAGCGTGCCGGGTCGGTTTTCTTTCCTTTCGGAAACCGCCGTGCGGCGCCATACGGCCAGTTTCGCGCGCGCGAGGGCGCGGTATGCTTCCCCCTTTGGGTGTGAACGATTTCACAGGGAAAAGTGTTGAGAAATCGGCGGGGATGTGCTATAATGCTATAGTTAAGAGTCAGAAGTTTTAGAGATACATTTTTTGGGGGATAACATGTCCATGTTCACACCTGCCGCCCTGCTGGACGGGGTGGTTAAGCAGCTCATCCGCGAAAAAGGCGACGTACTCGTCAACACCTGGTTTGAAGACGCGGAGGCCATCGCCATCAAAGACGGAGTCTTTGTCGTGCAGGTCACCGACACCGTCAAACAGGAGACGATGACCAAGCGGTTTACCGACAACGTGACCGACATCATCGAGGAGCTTTCGGGCGAGCGTCTGCGTCCGCTTTATCTCGCGGGCGAGGATGAGGTGGCGCGCTGGCGCGTGGAAAACGAAGACTCGATTTATGCGAGCTATACGTTTGAACGCTTCATCGTGGGCAAGTGCAACAAATTTGCCCACGCGGCGGCATACGCCGTGGCGCACAACCCCGAAATGAGCTACAACCCGCTTTTGATCTGGGGCCAATCGGGCCTTGGCAAAACGCACCTGCTCTATGCCATCGGCGGAGAAATGCGGCGGCGCAAGCGCGCGGCGCGTATCGTCTACATCAAGGGCGACGATTTTACCAACGAGCTGGTTTCAAGCATCCGGCTTGGCATGGCGGAGCAGTTTCGCGAGAAATACCGCCAGGCGGACCTGCTGCTCGTCGACGACATACAGTTTATTGCAGGTAAGCCGCAAACGCAGGAAGAATTTTTCCACACGTTTAACACGATGCACGAGGCGGGCAAGCAGATTGTGCTGACGAGCGACCGCCCGCCCAAGGAGATTCTGACGCTGGAAGACCGCCTGCGCACCCGCTTTGAGTGGGGTTTGCTTGCCGACATTCAGCCGCCCGACCTTGAAACGCGCATGGCTCTGGTGCAGGCCAAGGCGGATGTGCTTCATTTTAAAATTCCGCATGATGTGACCGAATACATCGCGGCGGCCATTGAAAGCAACGTGCGCCAGATTGAGGGAGCCGTCAAAACGCTTTACGCGCAGCACACGCTGATGGGGCTTCCGCTTGATCTCGACCTCGCACGCAACGCGATTGCCGACATTTTCGTCAAGAACCCCGGACTGCGACCGACGCCCGACCTCATTTTAGAGGAGGTTTCGTCTTATTACGGCCTGCCAGCCGAGCGAATCCGCGGGACGGCGCGCACCAAAGACATCATGCTTCCGCGCCAGGTCGTGCTTTACCTCATCCGGCAGCTGACCGAGCTTTCGCTGCCTGAAATCGGACGCTTCATCGGACAGCACCACACAACGGCGATGCACTCGATTGAAAAAATTGAGCTGCAGCTGCGTAAAAATCCCGCCCTGCAAAACGCCATCGACGATATGACGAAAAACATCAAAAGCCGATAAAGGCGAGGTACAGCGGCGGGCATACAAATACACATTTTCTTTTCCACAAAAAGCTGTGCAAAAATCTGTTGATATTGTGCAAAACTCGGCCTTGTGCAAAACAGGCGAAAAACACCCCCTTTTCCCACACCCCCCTGTGAAGGCGCAAACGCTTGTCCCGTCTGGTGCGCCGCCCCTTTTCCACATATGCACACCCCCCTACTACGACTACTATCTAAATAACTTAAATCAGTTAGAGATAGACCTTGTCGAAAAACCGCAATGACTGTGGATAAGTCAAATGCATTAAAAGCCTGACCCGTGCTTTTTAAGAAAACGGGCGAACCACCGCGAAAAAGCGGTGAGAGGGGCGAACGCAACCCCTCTTTGAACTTACGAAAGGAGCCGTTTTATGAAGCTTATCTGTGAAAAAACCATCCTTGCCGATGCCGTGGCCGTCTGTATTCACGCCGTTTCGGCCAAAAGCTCCATCGCCGCGTTGGAGGGTCTGCTCATCACGACGGGCCAAAACTCGGTTTCCCTCTGCGGATATAACTTCAAAACCGCCATTCAGCGTTCGTTCGACGCAACCATTCTCGAAGCGGGAACGGCCGTCATCTCGGCGCGCATTTTGTCAGACATCGTGCGCAAGCTGCCGAATGACTCGGTGGAAATCACCGTCGACGAAAAAATGATGGCGACGATTCGCAGCGGTGCAACCGAATTTAATCTGATGGCCACACCAGCGCGCGAATACCCCGACCTGCCCGACGTAGACGCCGTCGCGGGCGCTTCGCTGCCCGCCAAGGTGCTGCG
>MEFT01000001.1 GCA_001725215.1 Clostridium sp. SCN 57-10 | reverse complement strand
CCCTGTGTGCCCGCATAGCGCTCCTGCCCGCCCGCGATGTTATCGGCGGCGATGCGCCCCTGCTTGTTGGCGGGGCCGGCCAGCGGGATCATGGTCGGGGTCTTGGATACGAAATCTTCGACCTCAATAACGTCGCCGACGGCGTAAATATCGGGATCGGAGGTGCGCAGCATGTCGTCAACGACGATACCGCCGCGCTGATTGACCGCAAGACCGGCGCTGCGCGCCAGCTCGCCGTTGGGACGCACGCCGATGGAGAGAATGACAAGGTCGGCGGAAACGGTTTTGCCGCTCGAGAGGTTGACCGTTACGCCCGAAGCGGTATGGTCAAACGAAGCGACGCCGTCGCCCAGAGAGAGCTGCACGCCGTTCTGGGTCAGGTGCTCGTGCAGAAGCTGCGCCATTTCGTAATCAAGGGGAGCCATGACCTGATCGAGCATTTCGACGACGGTGACCGAAACACCTGCCGCGTGTAAATTTTCCGCCATTTCAAGGCCGATGAAACCGCCGCCCACGACGACGGCGGACTTGATGTTCTGCTCGGTGAGCATCGCCTTCACGCGATCGGTATCGGGCACGGTCCAAAGAGTCAAAATACGGTCGCCGTCAATGCCGGGGATGGGGGGCTTAAGCGGCGAGGAGCCGGTCGAAAGTACAAGGGTATCATAGCGTTCTGTGTAGGTTTCGCCGCTGTCTGTGCGGCGCACGGTGACGGTCTTTGCGCCACGGTCGATGGCTACGACCTCGTTGCGCACCCGCACGTCGACGCGGTATTTCGCTTTCATGCCCTCCGGCGTCTGCAACAGCAGCGCGGGGCGCGATTTGATTGCGCCGCCGACATAATAGGGCAGGCCGCAGTTTGCATATGAAATATAGTCGCCGCGTTCAAAAAGGATGATCTCCGCATCTTCATCGAGGCGGCGAAGACGTGCCGCCGCACTGGCGCCGCCGGCAACACCGCCGACAATCAAAACTTTTTTGCTCATGATGAATCCTCCCGCATATTTTTCCAATATGCCTTTATGATAAACCATGATGAGTTGATTATCAGTGACATCATCACAAAAGCAGGTAAATAAATGCTCCTGCCGCATGGTGTGGCAGGAGCATGTGGGCGATATTAGGCAAGCGGGGGATAAACGCTTTCTTCATGCAGGCCGCGCAAGGCGGCTGAAACGCCGTCTCTGTCTTCGCGGTAAGTCACACCGAACCATTTGGCGTCCGTTTCAAGCACGGATACGCTTGCGCGTTTTTCAGCAATCTGCTGGTCAACAAAATAAGGCAGGTAATATTCGCGCTTGAGAGGATCGCCCTCGGGCTTCGCCAAAAAGTCGGAGAAGCCGCGCGCAAGATCACTAAACACTTCGGCGGGGAAGCCCCAGGCGTTCATGGAGACGACCGTGTCGGGGGCGAGAGATACGGTATGGGTGCCGTCGTTGCCCTCGATCAAACCGAAGGGGCTGCGGGCAATGCCCGTATGCTCGCGCACGGTTTGCAGCCGCCCATGTGCGACAGAGCAAACTCCGCGGGACACCGCGCCGCCTTCGCTCAACGTGTTTTCGAGGCGATAGCCGGCCATGGCGTAGCTGCCGGCACTTGTGCTGCGCAAGAAAGAGGCGAGGCGCATGAAGCAGTCTCGGCCGTAGAAATCGTCCGCATTGATGACGGCAAAAGGCGTATTGACCTGCTCGCGCGCGCAGAGAACGGCGTGCCCTGTACCCCAGGGTTTCATACGTCCTTCGGGAGGGGCATATTCGTCGGGCAGCGCGTCAAGCCTCTGAAATGCGTAGTCGACCTCCATATGGCGGCGCGCACGTGCACCGATGCTTGCCTCAAATGCGTCTGCAATGTCAGGGCGGATGACGAACACCACCTTGCCAAAGCCGGCAAGCGCCGCGTCGTACAGCACCGTTTCGCCGCCGGGCCCGACTTCGTCCAATTGCTTGAGCCCGCCGTAGCGGCTGCCCATGCCTGCGGCAAGCACCACAAGCGTAGGACGCTCGGCATCGGGCGCTTCCTCAAAAAAGCGTACCTTGGGATTGACATAGCGCTTTTTACGAATGGTCTTGCGTCCATAGTTGATGGCACCTTTGGGGCAGCGGTTAAAGCAGCCGAGGCAAAACTCGCAGCGGTGGAGGAAAACGGGTTTTCCGTTTTCCATGCGGATATTATCCACCGGGCAGAGCTTGGCACACAGGCCACAGCCGTCACAGGCGGCGGTGAGGATATAGTTTTCATCGCGCGAAATACCGTCTGATAAAAACAGGCGGTTAAACGCCGAAAAGCCTTTGAAACCAAAGCGCGGCTGGCGCGTGACATTGTTTTGGATGTCGGCGGCGATGACGGCGAGCTTTCGCTCCGCGGTGCGCATCGCAAGCTCGATCATGCGGTCGTTGGGCGCGGTGAAGGTAACGGTGTAGTTGTCCGGCATGTCGACAGTGGTGACATAGCGCAGATAAAGCCCGTTTTCGCTCATCAGATCAAGAAATTGCTTCGGCACGTCGCACGGCATGGCGCCCGCCGTGATCACGGCGAAATAGTCTTTGCCCTCCAGCTCGGCGCCGATTGCGGGGATCAGCTCGCGGATGATGTGCGGCAGGCCGCAGCCGTAAACGGGGAACAGGAAACCGACGCGTGGATAACTTTCCAGTAAATGGGGGTCACGCAGTACGTCATACACACGAAAAAAATCGCAGTCACCCAACTGAGAAGCAAGAGTCTGGGCGGCAAAAAGCGTGTTGCCCGTTCCGGAAAAATAGCACAGCGCGGTTTTCATGTCGGTTTCCTCCAAAATAGCATTTAAATTCTTTCTGTATCATACCACAGGATACGCAAAAAAGAAACGGCAATACTTTGGTATTGCCGCCAAAGGGAAGAATCATAACTCAGTCTAGCCTGTGCAATTTTTAGTCTGCGGCGGCCGTAAGTCCGCGCATAAAGCCGTCTACCGCAACGGTATAGACGCTGCCGCCAACCAGGCGGTTTTTGTAAAGCAGCAGCTCGCAACGAAGCTCATCCTCGCTGCCGTCCTGCACGACGGCAAAGGTACACATGGTCACACGCTTGCCTTTGTAATCGGTCAGGTCAAATCCGCACGTCTTTTGCAGCTCGTTATACTTCGCATAGGTTTCATTCCATTCACGCGGAATGAGAACCTCTCGCTCTTCGAGCGGCTCCTCTTTCACGGTATAGCCGAGCGTGCGGATAAAGTCGACGCGTTCGGCGTTGGTGCGCAGCTTGCTGCCGGCCGCGGATGTGGGCTCCGTGCCGAATGCATCGTCGGCCCGGTATACGTCGCGGTTGGGAATGAGCAGAATGAGAAGAACGACCACCAGGATGACGGCAATGGCGGCTGCAAGCACTTTTTTCAGATTGAGCTTTGCCGTGTAAATGACCATAATGATAACACCTCCGCTTTGTTGAAATACTATGCGGCGGCGTCTTAGAACATGCAAGAAACACGCACCGGCAGATGTATTACATGCGTTCCGGGGCATTTTTGAAGCGAGAAGGGTCAAACGGGTGTACATTTTAACTAGCTCTCGCACTGAAAAAAGATGAATGCCGTAACGAGGAAAAAAGAGCAGTGTGTCGCAGAAACGAAAGAGCGGGGGATGCATCGCATCCCCCGCTCGGTTAAGTTTTTTATTCGTCGTCGGCATCGGCGAGCAGCTTGCTCTCCGAAATGACCTTCTCCTGCACGGTGGGAGGAGCATCCTCATACCGCTCAAACTGGTAGGAGAAGGAGCCTCTGCCCTGTGTCATAGAGCGCAGCGTAATTGCATAGTCGGAAATTTCCGCCTGCGGAACCTCAGCATCGATCACCTGATTGCCGTCTTCATCGGGATTCATTCCCATAATGCGACCGCGGCGTTTATTCATGTCGCCGATTACGTCGCCCATGAAGCTGTCAGGCACTGTGATCTTCATCGAGCAGACCGGCTCCAGAATGGCGGGATTGGCCTGCGGAATGCCCGCCTTATAGGCAAGACGAGCCGCCATTTTAAACGAGAGCTCGTTAGAGTCTACATCGTGATACGAGCCGTCAACCAGAATAGCCTTGAGACCGACCATCGGATATCCGGCAAGCACGCCGCGTTCCATCGCGTCGCGAATGCCCTTATCGACGGCGGGGTGGAAGTTCTTCGGCACGCTGCCGCCGAACGTACGCTCCTCGAAGATATAATCGGCTTCGTTCGTCGGCTCAAACTCCATTTTGACATGGCCGTATTGCCCGTGACCGCCCGACTGCTTCTTATGCTTTCCTTCCACGGCGACTTTCTTGCGAATCTTCTCACGATAGGGAACACGCGGGGCGGAAAGCTCGACCTCGACGCCAAACTTCGTCTTCAGCTTGGAGCACAGCACGTCAAGATGCTGGTCGCCGGAGCCGGAGATCACGAGCTGGCGCGTCTCGGCGTTGTTGACGATGGAGAATGTGGGGTCTTCGTCGCGCAGGCGGGAAAGTCCTGTGGCGATCTTTTCTTCCGAACCCTTGACCTTGGGCGCAATGGCCTGGCTGTAACAAGGCACGGCAAAGTCGATGCCGTTCAGCATAACGTTGATGCCGGTACCGCACAGGGTATCGCCGGTACGCGTATCCGCGAGCTTGGAGACCGCCCCGATATCGCCGCAGTTAATCTCTTTGACTTCGTAGTTTTTCTTGCCCTTAACGATATAAAGGTGTCCCATTTTTTCGGTGGTGCCCGTGCGCGGGTTGGTCAGCGTCATATCGGCGGTGACCTTACCGCTCATGACCTTAAAGAACGAGAAGCGGCCGTATTGGTCGGTGACCGTCTTAAAGACGAGAGCGACCGGTTTGCCGTTCGGGTCATAGTGAAGCTCTACCGGGTCGCCGTTGCCGTCGACGCCTTTTTCCACGCGAACCTCGTTGGGGCCGGGACCGCTTAGGACGCCGGTATATGCGCTGCCGCACAGGACGGGGGCGACATCGCCAGCGATGATGGCGGTACGCAGACCGTTACGCAGCTCCTCCGGCGTGAATGGCTCGCCTGCAAGGAACTTGTCAAGCAGCTCCTCGGAGTTGGTGGCGACGCTTTCGCACAGCGCTTCGTGCAGACGGTCAATCTTCTCGGCTTTCGCGGCGGGAAGCGGCACTTCAACCAGCTTAATTCCGTCTGCCTTGAAGGCCTGCTTCGTCAAAATGTTGATGACACCGGTCGGCTTGTTGCCGTCTTCAAACAGGGGAATGACAAACGGGGTGACACTGTTGCCGAACTTATTACGAAGGCTTTCATACGCCTTATCAAAGTCTGCGTTTTCCTCGTCGATTTTCGAAATGTAGAAGAAGCGGGGCAGCTTGCGCTTCACGGTTTCCTTCCACGCTTTTTCGGTGCCGACGGCGCAGCCGTCTTTGGCGGAAACGACGATCACGCCGCAGTCTGCAACGCGCAGAGCCTGCGCAACCTCACCGGCGAAGTCGAAAAAGCCCGGAGTATCTATAATATTGATGATATTTCCTTCAAACTCGACCGGCGCGAGCGATGCGGAAATGGAAATCTGACGCTTAATCTCCTCGGGGTCATAGTCACAGACGGTGGTTCCGTCCGAAACCTTTCCAAGGCGGTCTGTGCCGCCGGTGAGGAAGAGCAAGCTCTCAGCGAGAGATGTTTTGCCGTCTCCACCGTGACCGAGCAGACAGATATTGCGGATCTTATCAACGGAATAGGCCATACGAATTTCTCTCCTTCATTTAATGCAACGCAAGATGCAAAAACATCCAGGTATTTTATTCAGTATATAACAAAATGACGAAGAATACAATAAAAAGAGGACAGCCTTTTGTGAGAATATTGCATGCCATATTTGTGCGAAAAGGCAAAAAAACAGCCGGGAGGAGGGGCGTAACCCTGCCTTCCGGCTGCTTTATGGATTCAAACTATACGTTATTTATTCCACGAGACCGCCCGCGGCGTCGAAAATCAGCTTGGAGATGGTGAAAATGACCTGATTGAACGCGGGCGCGTCAACGTCGCTCGAGCAGAAGCAGACGAGCTGGGGGCGCTTGGCATAGATGATGCCCACATCGTGCGTAACGTCGTCAACCTCGCCGGTTTTATGCGCGATGTGCATATCAAGCGGAAGCAGAAACGGTATTTTATTGTTGAGTTGCTGTCCGCTCAACACGTCGAGCATTTCGCGCGAGGCGCGCTCGCTGATCAGCTCGCCGCGGTGCATCTGCTCGAGCAGCAAGGCCATGTCGGCGGCCGAAATGCGGTTGCGCTTGTTGCGCAGCGCGGGATCTGTTTCAAACAGCTTGCGCTCAAGCATTGAATTTTGCAGGCCGAGCGCGCGCATTGTCTCCTGAATGGCGGGCACCGTGAGATAGTTGATCAGCATATTGGTGGCCATGTTGTCCGAGATGGTGATCATAAGCCAGCAAAGATCCATGAGGCTGACGGGCATGCCCTCGTGCATGAAGGTGAGCACGCCGCACGGGGGTACTCGGTCGCAATCGCGCAGCGGGAGAAGGGTGTCTTTGCATGCTGAGCCATCTTCGAAGCGGCGAAACAGCTCGACCATAACGGGAATTTTGATAATGCTAGCCGCGTTGTGCGGCGTATGCGCGCCCCATTCCATGCCTTCGCCGGTGACAAGGTCTTTCCAGACAAATGAGCCATGCTCGCCGAAGGGCGCAAGGAGCGCGGAGATTTGATCTTTCATACGATACCTCTTTCTTTTTCCATGTTATAAATCATATCAAAAACATTGTGAAGGGGGAGGTAATCCCCCTTCACGGCTCTCTGCATCATACCCGGTGCTGCGTGGCAAGCGCTACCGGTGCTTGAAATAGTAAAGCACGCTCGGGCGTCCGCCTGTTTCGTAGTCAATGCTTGAGTCAAGCTCGCCGCATTCGATCAGATAGTTGAGATAGCGGCGCACGGTAACTTTGGAAAGCCCGATGGCGCTTGAAATGCTGTCGCAGGTGTGGGCGACCTGATCGGAAGCCATCAGATGCTCGCGTACATGCTCAAGCGTACGCGACTGAATCCCCTTTTTCGCCTCGGATAGTTCGCTGCCGCCGGGACTGTGCGTGCTGACCAGACGGTCGATACTGTCTTGCGTGAGCGTGCGCCGCGAGCTGATAAGGTTTGCCTTCTTTAAGTATTTTTCAATCGCCGCGCTGAAGCGCTGGTATTCAAAGGGCTTCACAAGGTAATCGAGAATGCCGAGGCTGAGCGCGGCATCGATATTCTCCACATCGTTTGCGGCCGTCACCATAATGACATCGCACCGCTGGCCCTCGTGCCGCAACGCGCGCAGGAGATCAAGACCGGTCATCACGGGCATGTACACATCAAGAATAATGAGGTCGACAGGATGCAAGCGCAGAAACTCCAGCGCATCCCGCCCGCTTCGAAAGTTGCCGGCCAGCGTCAGTTCTGAGAATTGTTCAATATACTGCTGATGGATGCGGGAGACCATCGGGTCGTCCTCAACAATGATAACCTTTGCCATACTATCCCTCATTTCTTCATTCGTTCATGCCGCACGGAAATTAAGATGGAGGTGCCAACGCCTTGCTCGGAGTCGATCTGAATGTCGCCGTGGAAACTGTTGAGCACATCGGCGACAAGTGCCATACCGGTTCCGCGCCCTTCGCCCTTTGTGCTGACACCTTGTTCAAGGATATGCGGAATAAGCTCGACGGGCATACCGATACCCGTATCATCACAGCCAATGAGAAGACCTTCGCCGCTCTCCGTGATTTGTAGTGTAATACGCCGTGGACTGTCGTCCTCACGGGCGTTGACAGCCTCGATCGCATTTTCAAGCAGATTGCCCACGATGGTAACAAGGGCACGCGTCGGCAGATAGCGACTGTGATAGGGCAGCGCACTATTGCCGAGCAGCGCAAGATCGATGTCAAGCTCACGCATATGGCTGATTTTACCGAGGATGAGGGCCGCCACCGTGGGGTTTTTGATGGTTTGCAGCACGGGGGAAATCGACTCGGACTGTGTGTCGGACACCTGCTGGATATAGTCCTGTGCCTCGCCGACCTTGCCCATCTGCAAAAGACCGAGAATGACATGCAGCTTGTTCATAAACTCGTGTGTGTTGGCGCGCAGAGCCGTGATGATATGGCGTGTGCCGGTCAGCTGCTCGGCAAGGCGTGTCGCTTCCGTTTTATTGCGCAGGATGAGCACGACGCCGATGGCATTGTCATGCTCGATGATGGGAATCTTGTCATACAAAATGGTGGCGCCGGCAGCCGCAAGCTCCATGTTATACTGGGGCCTACGGTTGGTGAGCACCTCGTCGAGCCGTACGGTGGGCAGGATGGTCTCAAGTTTGCAACCGGAAGTCTGGTCGGGGTCAGTATCAAGCATTTCGGCGGCCGAGCGGTTGAGGAGCATAATTTCATTGTGCTCGTTGGTTGAAATCACGCCCTCTTCAAGGGAGTTGAGAATTTCTTCACGGGTGAGGAAATCAGCCGAGATTTTGCTTGGTTCGCGTCCGAGCAGCGATCGTTTAATACTGGCAGACAGAATAAGAGACAGGGTAAAGCCAACGAGCAACAGCAAAATGCCGATATTGAAATAGAGCGTAAACACCTCGTGTCGAATCTGCTGGAGCCGGTCGATCATAGTGGAAACCATAACAAAGCCAAGCGGCTTTCCGTACTCCGTTAGGATCGGGGCGAATGCACGGCGCTGGTAGTTTGCGTCAACGGTGGTTTCTGAGAAATATTTTTTACCGCGCAGCGCATCATGCTGATCGCCGCCTTCAAACGACTGGCCGATCTGCGTGCGCAAAGGATGGTAAATCTGCTCTGAGGCGGCGTTTGCGATGATGATGACGCTGATGTCGTCATTAACGGCGACCACATGGTCTAGAAAATTGCCGAGCGCAATCTGGTCAGCCTTGCTTAGCTCCCCTGCGACTGCTTGTACAACGAGCGAATTGCGCATCAGAGAGGTCGCCGTGTTCATCAGTGTGTCGTCTACTTGTTTTTCCATCGCTGCGATGTTACGGTTCATGGTTACCGTAAGCGTTAAAAGCAGCATAAACACAATAAGCGCCACATTGCCTGCCGCCAGCTTGCCGAGCAGGGAAACGTGCCGCGCGCTGTGTGATTTTTGAGAGAAAAGTGACATCTTCATAATCGTATCTTACAACGAAACCGGACAGGGTTCAACTGATTTTTGAAAAAACGACACGCAAATATTTTTTAGCTTCAAAAGGGATAGTTTAAGTTGTAAAGGATGGCGTGAAAATTGAATCCATGGTATAAAATAATTGTATTTTTTCATTGCAGATGCTCTTTTCATAATGCTCTAAGAAGAATGCCCGATAGCTGCAACTATCGGGTATTTTTCTTTATAACTAATTAAAGTTATACTTGAAGATGAAAAAACATATGGTAAAAATATGAAGTTGCGCCCCGAAAACTTTGTTGAAAAATGTCGCAACAAAACAGGTGACATTTGTCTGTATTGGGTGTAACATTGGTTATGTTGATGGAAATATTGTGACGAACACGCCTGATGTTGTTGATAAAGCCAAATTGGCTTGTTAAAATATAGGGAAAAGAGAGGACGGAACATGGCAAGAACATCGGCGCGGATTATGAGGCTCGCACGTGATGCAGACGGTAACGAGCTTCGGCTTTGCTATCGCATGGTGGTTGAACAGGCCTTTGATGGCGAGCGGCAAACACATGCGTATGGAGTTGTTGTGAAGCTGGAGACACAAGATGAAACGCAAACAGCGCGTATTAAGTCACTTACCTGTTGCGAAGAGAAGGCGTTTGGCTTTCTTCAGCTGATCAGTCGCAACACGGTCACGCCGATTTGTTTGCACGAAGTTGCAGAGGATTATCTGGAAGCTTGTACATAAGCGGCGTAGACAGATGGCACGCTGAGTATATACGAAAATCAACCGTCTCCGTGCGCGCCGATGACGCGCAAATCTCTCCGTGGCAGCTGGTCAACACGCAGCCGACGGGAACATGGATGAAGCGATTAATAAAGGCGGGCAGCAAATGCTGCCCGCCTTTATTTGGATGCACGCACGAAATGAAGTAAGGTATTTGGCGTGCATACCTATCTTAGTGCTTTTTCGCGATGACTTCAATCTCGACAAGTCCGCCCTTCGGCAGCTTGGAAACCTCGACGCACGAGCGAGCGGGCAGCACGTCTCCGCAGATGTACTGCGCGTAAATCTCGTTAACAGCGGTAAAATCATTCATATCCTGAAGAAACACAAGCGCTTTGATGATGTCGCACATCTGAAGACCGGCTTCAGCCAAAATCGCTTTGATGTTTTCAAGTGCCTGGCGGGTCTGCGCCTGAACACCCTCCGCCAAGACGCCCGTTTCGGGGCAAATGCCGAGCTGACCCGAGGTATACACCAGCGTATCGATTTCGACAGCTTGGGAATAAGGGCCGATGGCGCCGGGAGCTTTTGCGGTATTGATCTTTTTCTGCATTATGAATGTCCTCCTGCTTTTTATCCCGTGAGGGATTTTTATCATTGTGAAAATTATATCACGCGGCGCGTGCCATTTCCACCTTTTTTTAATGTTCCGAAAGCAGGCCAGCACCCGCCATCGCCCGCTGCAAAATTCTGCGGTTTTGCTCGCTCATGGGAACCAGCGGCAGGCGCATGACGCCGCTGTCGCGGCCCATTATGGCAAGCGCGGTTTTTACGGGGATGGGATTGGTTTCGCAGAACAGAGCTTCGATGAGCGGTGCGTATCTGGTTTGCAAACGTTCGGCACGTGCGCCCTCGCCCGTGAAATACAGACGGCAGATTTCCGCGGTGTCGCGCGGTGCAACGTTGGATAGGACCGAAATGACGCCGCTTCCGCCAAGCGCGAGTATGGGGACGATTTGGTCGTCGTTGCCGCTGTATATCGCAAAATCGGGCGGGCAGACCGAGCGCGTCTTAAGGATGAGCGAAAAATCTCCCGATGCTTCTTTGACGCCCGCAATGGTGGGCACCTGCGCAAGCTGGGCATAGGTTTCGGCCGTGCACGAAATGCCGGTGCGCGACGGCACGTTGTAGAGAATCATCGGCAGCGGGCAGCTTTCCGCAATCGCGGTAAAGTGCGCGACAAGCCCGCGCTGCGTGGTCTTGTTGTAGTAGGGCGTGACACATAAGATTGCGTCGACCCCCAGTGTTTGTGCCAGCGCACTGCGCCGGATGGCATGTTCTGTATTGTTGCTGCCTGTGCCCGCGATGACGGGGATGCGTCGCGCCACGGCTTTGACCGCGCCCCCGATCAGCGTGGCAAACTCCTGATCGGATAGAGTAGAGCTTTCGCCTGTGGTACCACATACGACGAGCGCATCGGTCCCCTGTTCGATCTGCCATTCCACAAGGTCTTCAAACGCCGGCATGTTCAGCTTTCCGTGCTCGTCAAAGCATGTGATGATCGCCGTGGCAGAGCCGCGAAATACTTCGGGTCGCATACGCCCTCCTTTACGTAAGATAGCCTTTTGCACAGAGCAGCTCGGCGAGCAGCACGCCGCCCCCCGCCGCGCCGCGCAGCGTATTATGAGACAGAGAAACGAATTTAACGTCAAACAGGCTGTCACGCCGGAGCCGCCCCACCGCGATGGCCATGCCGTTTTCAAGCATGCGGTCGGGCAGTGTCTGCGGACGGTCGTCTTCGTCGAAGACATGCAAGAATTGCTTTGGCGCGGAGGGCAGCCCAAGCTGCTGCGGTTCGCCGCGATAGGCGCGCATCATTTGCTTCATCTCTTCGGGTTCGGCTGTACGGGCAAAAGAAGCAAAGACTGCCGCCATATGTCCGTCGCTCACGGGTACGCGGATACACTGCGCCGAAATAAGCGGCAGCTCGGCAGGCACAATGACGCCGCCGCGTACCTCACCCCATACCTTAAGAGGCTCCGCTTCGCTTTTCTGTTCTTCGCCGCCGATAAAAGGAATGATGTTGTCGCGCATCTGCGGCCAGGTGTCAAGGGTTTTTCCCGCTCCCGAAACAGCCTGATACATGCTGACGGCGACACGCGTCGGTCGCAGCGGCAGAAGCGGCGTCAGCGGGGGCACATAGCTTTGAATCGAGCAGTTGGACTTTACGGCAATGAAGCCGCGCTTCGTGCCGAGACGTGCGCGTTGTGCGGGAATCACGTCGCAGTGCGAGGGATTGACCTCCGGTATCACCATGGGAACATCGGGCGTTGTGCGGTGTGCGGAGTTGTTCGAAATGACCGGGCACTCGAGCAGCGCATAGCGCTCTTCCAGTGCGCGCACTTCACTTTTATTCATATCCACGGCACAGAAGACGAGATCGACCATGCGCGCAATGATTTCGGCGTCGGCTACGGCATCAAGCACCGGCATATGCCTGACACATTCCGGCAAAGGCTCCTCCATGCGCCAGCGGCCGCTTACCGCTTCTTCATACGTCTTTCCTGCGGAACGCGCGCTGGCGCCCAGCACTTCGATGCGGAACCACGGGTGCTGTGCCAGCAGCGTGACAAATCGCTGGCCCACCATGCCCGTGGCGCCTAAAATTCCGATGCGTAATAGACTCATAGACTCCTCCTTTTCCGCATTCCAATGTATATGTTTTTTTCAATGGGTTTAAAACAAAAAGCCCGCCCAAACGGGCGGGCGGGTGGAGAGCTGGGTTAATTGCGGTGCAGCGCGCGAAGCATCGGCCTGCATACGCCGGTTGCGATGACGACGGCGACAAGAATTTCAAGAAGACCGTTGACGGCCACGACGGCGGCGAACACCTGCTTAAGCGGCAGCACATCGAAAAACAGCGACAGAAGGCCCAGAACACCGATGGTGTGAACCGCCGTTGCCAGAGCGGCGCTGACGGCGATGGCAAACGTGGTACGCATGCGCCGCGCAAGGAAGGCGAACAGATATGCTGCGACGAGCCCGAGCAGTACGCGGGGCAGCACACACATCGCCACCGAAGCGACGGGCGAGCCGCTGAGCAGCGGAGAAAACATCATGTCGACCGGAGAGACGGCGGCGATGCTTGCCTTAATCATGCTGAAGATACCGAAAAACAGCCCCAGCAGGCCGCCGTAGAGCGGGCCGAGCAGCACTCCGCCGATAATGACGGGTATATGCATCAGCGTGACCGACACCGCAAAGGGCAGCCAGGTGATAAAGCCGAGCGGCGTAAAGGTCAATATGGCCTGAATGGCGAGCAGAATACCAAGCTGTGCGAGGCGCAGGGTTTTTTCATGTCCGATTTGTTGCATCATAAGCCTCCTGTTCACGGCCGACGGCCGTATTTACGTTCAAACGCATTGCGCAGTCCGTCGCGAAAATCGGGGTGAGCTATTTCTATGAGCGCCTGCGCGCGTTCGTGCACCGTTTTGCCAAACAGCTGCGCTACGCCGTATTCCGTAACGACGTAGTCGACGTCATTACGCGAAGTAGTGATAACCGCGCCTTCGGGGTGTGCAGCCACGATGCGCGATACCGTGCCACGAGCCGCGGTAGACGGCATGGCCATAATCGCACGGCCGCCGCGGCTCATGTTTGCGCCGCGTACAAAGTCAACCTGGCCGCCTACGCCGCTGAACTGCTTGTCTCCCAGCGCCTCCGAGCAGACCTGACCGCTCAGATCGACGGCGAGACACGAGTTGATCGACACCATATTGTCCTGCTGCATGACGATGCGCGGGTCGTTGACGTAGTCGACCGTTCGCATGACAACCGCGTCGTTGCCATCAAGAAACTGATAAAACTCCTGCGAGCCTGCGGCAAAGGCAATCACACATTTGCCGGGATCGAGTGTTTTTTTGCGGTTGGTCACCACGCCTGCGCGCATCAGCTCCATCACGCCGTCTGAAATCATCTCCGAATGGATGCCGAGGTCGCGTTTTTCGCCAAGAAAGAGGAGCACGGCGTCGGGAATCGCGCCGATGCCGAGCTGCAGCGTATCTCCGTCTTGTATCAAACCGGCGCAGTGGCGGCCGATGGCACGCTCAACCTCGCCGATTTCCGGCTTTTGCAGCGCGGGCAGCGGTTCGTCGTGCTCAACAAGCACGTCAAGGCGGTCGACGTGAATGACCGCATCGCCGCCGGTGCGCGGCATATGGCGGTTGACCTGAGCGATGACAAGCTCTGCGCATTGGATGGCCGCGCAGGTGTAGTCGACCGAAACGCCGAGCGAGCAAAAGCCCTGTTCGTCGGGCGGTGAAACATGCACCATTGCAACGCGATAGCGTCTGTTTCGCAGCATTTCGGGCAGACGGTGGAAAAATACGGGCGTATAATCGGCGCGCCCCTCGTTTTCCGCAAGGCGGGTCGAGCCGCTCAAAAAAATGGAATCAAAGCGGAAGCTGCGCTCCATGCCCGGCGCACAATAGGGGGCGGGCGCAAGCGAGAGCAAATGGAAAATCGTAACGTCCCGCAGTTCGGCGGCACGCGCGGTCAGCGCCTGCAGCAGGTGTGACGGCAGCGCCGCCGCATGCGGTGCAATGACGCCGTCGCCCGAGCGGATAAGAGAAACGGCGTCCTGCGCGCTCGTCCACTTATTCTGATACCAAAGGGGCATAAAATCCTCCTGTGCATATTGATTTGTGGCATCATTCTAACACTCCGCGCGGAAAAGAGCAAGATTAGCGGGGCATATAAACTTAATTTGATGCAAAAGCTATGAAAAACCGAATGGAGTGTTCTTATGCTTGTTCCATTTTACCGAACGCTGATCCTATATTTTTTCATCATTCTGGCCGTAAGGCTGATGGGCAAAAGGCAGGTCGGCGAGATGCAGCCCGCAGAGTTGGTCATCACCATTTTGGTTTCGGCAGTTGCGTCGGTGCCGATGCAGGATTTGAATATTCCGCTTGCGCACGGCATTATACCCATACTGACCCTCGTCGGCGCGGAGGTGTTGATTTCCACCGTCACGCTGAAAAATCTGCGCGTTCGCCGCTTTCTCAGCGGAAGCCCCATCACCATCATTGAAGACGGTGTATTTCGCCAAGCCGAGCTGAAAAAGCTGCGCCTTAGCCTGGACGATGTGCTGGAGGATCTAAGGCTTAAGGACGTGTTTGACATACGCGACATTAAGACTGCCTATGTGGAAACAAACGGACAGCTCAGCGTGCTGCTGAAAAGCCGCGCACAGCCGGTCACGGCGAGGATGCTCTCGCTTTCTCCCGATCAGCAGGAACCTTTTTTCGTCATTATTTCAGACGGGCGCGTGATCGACATGAACCTCACGCAGGTCGGCAAGTCGCATGAATGGCTCGAGCATGTGGTGGCGGCTAATGGAAAAAAGGCGCCCTCCGAAGTGTTTTTCCTGCTTGCGGACCGGGCGGGGGCCACCATTTTCGCGGGGAAGGAGTGATCGCATGTGGCGTATTGTGGTAGCTGTGGTCTGCATCATCACGGTTTTGGTATGTGGTTATATCAATCTGATTTTTTCGGATCGCCTGTGTGACACCACTTCAGAGCATATTATGCGCGCGATTGAAAGCGTCGATCGCACAGGGTCGGACGACGGCCGCGGGCTGCGGGAGGTCACAGAACGCTGGCAGGGATCGATTGGCTGGCTGTGCATCTTCATTGCACACGAACAGCTGGACGAAGCGGAGGCCGCGTTTGCGCGCGCTGAATCCTATCGGAGATGCGGGGAATGGGCCGAATACCGTGCGGAGCTTGTCGATCTACTTTCGGTCATTTCCGTCATCCGAGGTTATGACCATCCGGACGCAATCAATCTGCTTTAGGACAATCGGGCAGTACGCTCTCTGCTCCGGGCGGCCCAGATTCATGCTTTACGTTGCTGCGAGCTGCAAAACATGTTCGTTTTGCAGCTCGCAGTTTGTTCGCCTGAGAGGCGATTACTCATGATTGCTCAGCAGCTTGGAAAGCTCGTTCATAAAGGTGTTAATATCTTTAAACTGGCGGTACACCGAAGCGAAGCGCACATAAACGACCTCGTCGATTTTTTTGAGATGCTCCATCACCAGCTCGCCAATGTCGTTCGACTGCACTTCGCGGTTGAGCGAATTTTGCAGCTGCTGCTCGATTTCGGAAACGGCAGCTTCAAGCGTGCCGAGCGGCACGGGCCGTTTTTCGCAAGCCTTGACCAGGCCGCCAAGCACCTTATTGCGGTCGAAGGTTTGGCGCGAGCCGTCTTTTTTGATGACGACGAGCGGAAGGCTCTCTATGGTTTCGTAAGTCGTGAAGCGTTTGCCGCACGCAAGGCATTCACGCCGGCGGCGGATGCTGCTTCCTTCATCGGTCGGGCGAGAATCGACCACTTTGCTTTCAAAGTGGCTGCAAAAAGGACATTTCATGACAACACCTCGACATCACCACATCATTTGACGACAGTATACCACAGAAGCACCGAAAGCGCAAAGGTTTTGCATCACAAATCGCCTTTTTAAGGATATTATGGCGTCAGACGGTGAAGGTCGCGCGGGAAAAGCGTGGCATAGCGCACGTTTTTCATGTTCAGCAGGCGGGCGGTCAGACGTTCAAGGCCAAGACCCAAGCCGCCGTGCGGAGGAAGGCCGCATTTGTGAGCCATCAAAAAGCTTTCAAATTGTGAGACTTCCATTCCTCGCGCAAGCATTTTCTTCACCTGCACGTCATAGTCGTGTATCCGCTGCCCGCCGGTCGTAATTTCCATGCCGCGGAACAGAAGGTCGAAGCTCTCGGTTACCTGTGGATCGCCCGCGCTGTCCATAGCATAAAACGGGCGTTTACTCGAACGGTAATGGGTGACGAAAACGAAATCGCTTCCCGTTTCCTTCTTGACCCACTCGCACAAAAGGCGTTCTTCCTCCGGCTCAAAGTCCTCCCAGTCGGTAATGGCGCGGCGGAAGGTTTTGGAGATAAGCTCTTTCGCGGCGTCGAAGCGGATAGCGGGAATGTCCGTCACCTGCGGAATATCCGCCTTAAGCAGCGCGATTTCCTCCTCGTAATGCTCGCGCAGAAAGTCAAATGCTTCACGCAGCATCGTAGTTTCCATACGACAGATGTCGTAAAAGCTTTCAATGAACCCCATTTCAAAGTCGACGCTCGTGTATTCGTTGATGTGCCGCGAGGTGTCGTGCTTTTCAGCACGAAAAACAGGTGCGATTTCATATACGCGCTCAAACACGCCGACCATCATCTGCTTGTAAAACTGCGGGCTTTGCGTCAGATAAGCCTGCTTGCCGAAATAATCGAGTGCGAAAATATTTGCGCCGCCCTCCGCGCCGCTGAACACGAGCTTGGGCGAGTGGATTTCGGTGAAGCGGTTCTTGTCGAGAAACGCGCGGATTGCTCGGCATAGCCCGGCTTGCAGCTGAAAAACGGCACGCTCTTTCGCGTTGCGCAGCGTTACAGGGCGGTAGTCGAGCAGTGTTTCAAGCGAAACCGCAACCTCTTTCTGGTTGATGACGACGGGCGGCTCTTCCGGCAGAGCGGACAGCGCCTCAAACCGAAGCAGGCGCAGCTCGGCGCCCGCGCGGCTTCGTTCGTCGCGCACCACCTCGCCGGTGAGCACGACGCTCATGTTTTCCTTGAGCGCATGCAGCGGGAACTGCGCGAGCGCTTCGTCATAAACGCATTGAAGCAGCGTTCGCTTGGTGCGCAGCAGCACGAACGCAAAGCCTGACATTTCGCGTATTTTATACACAAAACCGTGCACCGACACGATTTGCCCTACATAATGGCCGATTTCCTCGGCTTCGATGTGCGGAGAAGGAATGATACTTTTGATTGTTAACATAAGTGCCTCCATCATTTTTTATTTTAAATAATTGAGACATATCGAGACCGGCATAGTCTGTATGCCGCATAAGATCACATCCTTTCAAAAAAGAAAAGTCACCATACGGATAAACCGATGGTGACGGCAAAAAAGATAAAGGCCTGTCACTCATCCCGCGGGCGCAGCACAGAAAGCACCTGCACCTATGGGAGAGCGGCAAGACCGCATACTCAAATAGGGGCAAGCGCTACCGATCGTCGTCCTTGCGGGGAGCAGCAAAACGGAGCATGGCAATACCTCTCTGGATGAATTTGTACGATTGTAGCACAAAGGCGAACGGAATGCAAGACCCAAATCCGGGCTTTAAAGCAAAAAGCGCCGCCGCAAATGCGACGGCGCTTTTAAAGTGTCGATGGGGTTTAAGACGGATTAAGCGTGCGACTGTTTTGCAGCAGTGTGAGCAGCGGCTTCCAAAGCACGAGCACGAGCACGGCATTGCTGACACAATGGATCAGATCAAAAGGGATGCCGGCAATCCAGTAGGAAAACGCGGCCGAGATTCCGCCCGAAAATAGATAAGGAATGGCGAACAGAGCACCGAAGCATAAGCCGAACGCGCCGGAAACGACAGCCCAAAACACGACCGAGCGGTTGCGCCGCAGAAGAAGCACGATAAAGGCGAGGATGCTCCACACGTACAGGTAGGAAAACCACCAAAGGCCGAAACCGTAAAGCACGCCCTCAAGCAGCACGAAGACATAGATGACGGCAAAAACGCGTTTGCCGCACACCATGGTGTAAAGCATGAAAAGAAGGGTCACGATCTCGATGTTGGGCAGGGAAGCAAGCGCCACCTGCCCGGCAAAGGCGATGGCGGCGAGAAAGGCCATCGAAATCAGCTCGCGCGCCTTCATGGCTTAATAGCCGACGGTCAGCGTCAGCTCGTAGTGCTCGCCGTCTGCGATAGGGGTAAGGTCGGCGGAGGTATCCACCTGACCGCCGCCGCGCGTCAGGCACCACCACTGCTGCTTAGAACTGTCTGCGGTCTCGCCGTCTGCCGCGGTGATGAACATGCCGTATGTGCCGATTTCGCCCGTCACAAGTCCGCTTTCGGTGATGACCTGGCCGAGGAACTCTTTATCGGTCTTGTATTCGAAGTCGCGCGACGTTTTGTCGGCGTGAACGACGGTAACGGTGATGTTCTTCATTCCGGCTTGCGTGCCCGGTGCAAATGTGCGGTAGAGGAAAAAGAGGGCGGCGGCCGCGAGGATGAGCGCAACGGCCGCGATGATCAGTTTTTTGGTTTGCTTGTTCATGTACATTCTCCTAAAAATAAAATGTCCGCTTCGTTCAAAGCGGACATCAATCTGCATGGCAGAGCGGAATGTTCGGCTTTGTACGGAAGCCCGTTCCCACGCAGTGCAGGTAACCTGACTTAAGGCAAAAGCCTTTTACAGTGACCACATCGTTCGGGATTTTCACCCGATTCCCCTGCAAAGCGCATATTCAGTTATCATAGCAAGCATATCATGCCTGCCGGGCAATGTCAAAGTAAATTTCTGCGCGTTAAACCATCATGCCCCCGTTTGGGCTGAGCACCTGCCCCGTGATAAAGCGTGCACGGTCGGACGCAAGAAAATAGATGGCCTCCGCCATGTCGCGCGGCTGCCCCAGCACCCCGAGCGGCGTTTCCTCGCGCAGCGCGTCAAGCGTTTCTGCACCGAGCGGCGCGCACATATCGGTAAGCGTTACACCGGGTGCCACACAGTTGACGGTGATGCCGCTCGGCCCGACCTCACGCGCGAGCGCGCGTGTTAATCCTATGACAGCAGCCTTGGATGACGAATAGGCGACTTCGCACGACGCGCCCGAAAGCCCCCAAATAGAGGAAACGGTGACGATGGCGCCCGCCCGCCGCGCGATCATGTGCGGAAGCGCGGCACGGCACAGGCGGAATATGCTTTTGACGTTTACGTCAAACACTTCGTCCCACAGCGCGTCGTCCGTATCGGTCAGCAGCCGCTGCGCCGCGACGCCCGCGTTGCATACCAGCGCGTCCAGATGGCCGAAGCGTGACAGTGCGTCCTGAATCAACTGCGTCACCTGTTTTCCGTCGCGCAGATCTGCGCAAAAGCACGCGACATCGCAGCCGGCGGCACGCAACTCACGTTCGAGCGCATGCGCCGCGGCGTCGCCACGAAAGTAATGAATACCCACCGCGTATCTCTCGCGCGCAAACACGCGCGCCGTTTCCAGTCCGATTCCCCGCGATGCGCCCGTAATCAAAACCGTCTTTGCCATAGCACGCCTCCCTTTGGGCATATTATACCACACTGCCATATGCCTTGAAAGCAGAACTACGAAAAAAGGAGAGGCAAGCCTCTCCTTTTACTCTGAACGAGATTAGTCTACGTGGTCGTCATGGTCGTCATCGAACAGCTGCGGAATGCAGGCCAGTCCCGAAATGCCGACTAATGTGAAAATAACGCGGCTGATTACCGCAGCCTGCCCGCCGAACAGCGCGCCGACAAAATCAAAGCCGAAAATTCCGATGCTGCCCCAGTTGAGTGCGCCGATAATGACAAGCACAAGAGCCAATTTTCTCAGCATGAAAGCCATCCTTTCCGATGTTTTACAATAGAATGTCCATTTCAAGGTAGAATCATGCACGGGGGATTTCATCTTTTCAAAAACTGTGTTAAAATGATGCCAGCATAGAGGAAAGAGGCATGCCTGTGAATTATATGGATACGCACACGCACACGGACTGCTCCATAGACGGGCGGTGTACGCTGCGCGAGCTGTGCGAGGCGGCACGGGAAAAGAATGTGCGCATGCTCGCCGTGACCGAGCATTATGATTATGTCGAGCCCGGCGGGAAAGATTATTATGAACTGCACGCCGCGCGGCGCGCGGACGAATTTGCGCAGGCGCGTCAATCGCAGCCGTGCATCAAGCTTCTTTACGGCATCGAGATCGGTCAGCCGCACGCGGAGCCTGCGGAATGCGAAGCGTTTTTACGTAAGAACAGCTTTGACGTGGTCATCGGCTCGCTGCACGGACTGCGCCCCGACCGAGATATTTATCATATTGATTATACAAGCCCCGCCGTTTGCCGTGCGGTGCTCGACGACTATTATGCAGAGCATCTCGAGCTGCTTAAGCAGCCGCAATTTGACACACTTGGGCATATTGATTATGCGCTGCGCGTGATGGGCGGACAGCTGAACAAAGTCGATTTGACGCCTTGGCGCGACGTGTTTGATGAGCTGCTGCGCCGCATGGTTGAAACTGGCGTGGCGCTTGAGCTAAACACGACGGCGTGCCGCAGGTGGATCGGCTCACTCGGGCATCTGCAATGGGTTTTCGCGCGTTACCGTGCGCTCGGCGGCGAATATGTCACGGTCGGCAGCGACGCGCACCGAACGGGCGATCTTGCGGCCAACATGGATGAAGCGTATGAGCTGCTGCATGCGGCGGGCTTTCGCTATTTGACTTATTTTGAACAGCGCACGCCGCATTGCGTGCCGCTGCCATAGGAGGAAGTATGGAGCAGTCGGTTGTCACGGCGGCCTGCGCAAGCTACGAGACGGAAGAAATCAAGAAAACAGTGCGCGATATTTTTGACCGGTTTGGCGGAGCGGGTGCGTTTCTGCGCGGTGGAAACCGCGTGCTCATTAAGCCCAATCTGCTGATGGCGCGCATGCCGGGAGAGGGCACGACGACGCACCCCGAGCTGGTTGCGGCGACGGCTGAGCTTTTCGTCGAAGCGGGCGCCGTCGTTACCATTGCGGACAGCCCTGGTGGGCCATATAATGATTTTTATGTTTCCCGTGTTTATCGCGCCTGCGGGATGGAAGAGGCGGCGCGCCGTTCGGGCGCGCGGCTTAACCACGATTTCACGCACCGGCGCGTCAATTATGACGGCTTCGCGCCGCGCGCGTTTGATATCATCACGCCGGTAGCGGAAGCCGATGTTGTTATCAGTCTTGCCAAGATGAAGACGCACATGATGACCTATTTCACAGGCGCGGTGAAAAACCTGTATGGCGTGGTGCCGGGACTGACGAAGGCAAAGTATCATTCCGAGCTGCCCGATAAAGAGGATTTTTGCCGCATGATCATTGATCTGTGTCGCGTCGTCACGCCGTCGTTTTGCATCATCGACGGCGTAGAGGGCATGGACGGTAAAGGCCCTTCGGGCGGACGCGTGCGCAAGGCGGGCGTACTGATCGCGTCAAAGAACCCGTTTGCCGCCGATCTGGCGGCGATGCATATCGCGGGGCTGCTGCCCGAGCGTGCGCCCATTCATAACCACGCGTGGCAGATCGGTCTTGTGCCGCGTACGGCGGCCGAGCTGACTTATTTGGGCGACGTCGTGCCGCCGCTGGCAGATCCGTTCATCCCTGCGGTGGCCGGCGGTACAAGCAATCTGTCGTTCCTCAACTATTTGCCCCGCCTGATTCGCGCCCCGCTTCAGCGGGCGCTGATTCCGGCGCCGAAGATGACCGAGCGCTGCGTTGGCTGCGGCGACTGCGCTCGTGCCTGCCCTGTGCATGCGATTGTCGTGAAAGGCGGGAAAGCGTCGATCGATCGCCGCGCGTGCATTCGCTGCTATTGCTGCCATGAGCTGTGCCCCATCAAAGCTGTGGAACTGTGAGGAATAGAATGCGTGGAATGTTTGTCGATACCCCCGCAAAAATCAATTTGATACTCAATATTATGGGGCGGCGCGAAGACGGATATCATACGCTGCGCTCGGTCATGCAAACCGTTTCCCTATATGACCGCGTGCTCGTGCGCCCGACGGAGGGCGGAGGCATTGTGCTCGGCTGTAATTTGCCTTGGCTTCCGCGCGACAGACGTAACCTTGCATGGCGCGCCGCCGAATCGTTTTTCGACGCGGCGGGCATGCCATGCCCGGGGCTTGCGATTCATATTAAAAAAACCATTCCTGTTGGCGCAGGCATGGCGGGCGGAAGTACGGACGCAGCGGCGGTGCTGCGCATCTTGTCCGCACTCTATCCGGGTGTGTTGACCGATGAACGGCTGATGGCGCTTGCATTGTCGCTCGGCGCCGACGTGCCGTTCTGCATGCGGGGCGGCGCGATGCTTGCCGAAGGTATCGGGGAGGAGCTGACGCAGGTGGACGCCATGCCCGATTGTCCGATCGTCATCTGCAAGCCGCCCATATCGGTGTCAACCAAGCGGGCGTATGAGCTGGTGGACGCATATCGCGATGCGCCACCGCCGTATCCGATTGAGCCGCTGCTTGCCGCAATGCGCGGCGGCGACACGGCGGGCGTTGCGCGCTCGCTCGGCAATACGATGGAACCGCCACTGTTTGTCGAGCGTCCCCGCATCGGCGAGATCAAAGCGCAGTTGCTTTCGTTGGGCGCGCAGGGAGCCGTGATGAGCGGGTCTGGTTCGGCGGTGCTCGGCATTTTTGAGCACGATGCGGCGGCACAGCATGCCGAAGCAGAGCTGAAAAAGCGGTGGCGTGAGGTGTTTCGCGTGCGTCCTGTCGCACAGCTTGACCCTGTGCGGCGCGAATGAGATAAAAATTGAATAAAATGGTAAATGCCCGTCCATACTGAAACTATCATTTCGGTAAGGCGGGTATTTTTATGAAGTGGAAGAGAATCGAACTGGCGCTACTTGCCGGCGTTATGGCGTGTATGGTGCTTGCGGGTAACGCACGCGCGGGCGAAGAGATCGCGCAGAAGCTCGTGCGTCTTCATGTCATCGCAAACTCCGACTCGGCCGAAGACCAGGCGCTTAAGCTGAAGGTCCGCGATGCGGTGCTGCGTGAAAGCGAGCGGCTGGGTTTAGATAAAACGATGGGCGAGGCAGAGTGCTCCCAGATTTGCGAAGCGGCGCAGTGTATCGTAAACGAAAATGGGTATACCTATACCGTTACAGCGGAGCGGTGCCGTATGTACTTTGATACGCGCGTCTATCAAGGTTTCGCTTTGCCGGCGGGGCAGTATGATGCCGTACGCGTAATCATCGGCGAGGGCAAGGGCCGCAACTGGTGGTGTGTCATGTTCCCGCCGCTTTGTACGGGCGCAACCCAGCAGGAAGTCGAAGCGATCGCGCAGCAAGCCGGACTTACGGAAGACGAGATCGGGTTCATCAGCGGTAACGGCACAAAGTACGTCGTACGCTTCAAACTGACGGAGCTTTGGGAGAAGCTTAAAGCGTGGCTCTGAGAGGGGTAAAACAAAACTTGCGAAAAAACGGAAAAACGGGTTGACAAATGCAAAAGAAAAGGTTATTATAAACAAGCTGTCTCGAGTGAGCGGCGGAACACGAAAAGCGAGCACGAAAATCGAGTGAAAAAAGTGCTTGACAACGGCGCGCTAACGTGGTAAGATAATCTAG